>JAKISE010000015.1 GCA_021648745.1 Cyclobacteriaceae bacterium | reverse complement strand
CAAATCAGTCGTTTTACTAAGTTTATCCTCTTAACCATAGCGGTGCTATGCTTTTCGAATATAAACTTCTGATTTATTGCATTTTGTCTTCTCATTACGAATTCTATTGCATAATCCGGGTTAAACCTTTTGAGTTTGTATAAGTCATAGTACCAAACAAACAAAAAAAACATGAAGAAGTTATTCACAGGTATAGTAGTATTTTCTATAGTTCTTCTTGGCTCAAGTTTTACATCAAATGCCCAAGTAGTGGTAAAGGTTAGACCTCACAAAGCCAGAGTTCATCATGCTAAGCCAATTAATACCAAGCCACATCATACATGGGTAAATGCGCACTGGCGATGGAATAAACATACTCGTGGATATGTTTGGGTTAAAGGGCGCTATATAAAAAACAGAAGAGGGCACTCCTATACACAAGGTTACTGGGTTAGTGTGCCGAAGAGAGGTCACATTTGGAAACCAGGCCATTGGAATAGATTCTAATTCACGATTGCTTGCGCTATATTAATTGCTATGGACTCATTAAATGGGTTCATTGCATTTATAAGCATTATTTTTTTATACTTAGCAAGGTCAGATGCTTTCACAGGTTGAGGCTTAACTACCTTTTTACTTATAAGTTCGGCCCGCATTGTGCCTTCAAGCAATGGATAATCAGGGGTTATCCAATTACGACCATCAAAGAGCAAAATATTAGCAATACTGGTATCGGTTACTAACCCGTTTTTTACCACTATGATTTCGTCTGCATCTCCTTTTTGTTGAAATAGTTCATCAATAGCTCTCCTATCTTCAAATTTATGAGAATAGGTAATATCGCTTTCTATTAGTTTAAACGTTTTAACCTTTTTAGCCACATAAGGCTCAAAACTTACTCCATTAATTTTTCCATCGTAAAGCACCCTGCACTTCCATAAGCCCTCTTGCACAAAATCAGGCAATGGTGTTTTTTCCAGAGATAGCTTATTGGTAGAATTAAATAAAATCGATCTGCTTTTGTTTACCCTTGATGTATGCCAAAACAAGTTTTGCAACTTGCCATCAATACAAGAAATAGTTTCAATTAAAAGGGACATACACCTTATCTAATAGCTCTTGGTATTCAGTTTTGACATTGCTAAGAGATGTAATGCCTCCACCGCTTCTAAATACAAATTTATCATTTTTTTGTTCAATAAAACGAATCATTACGCCACTATCTAAATTTACGCCATCAAATACTCCCATTATTCCAGTAAAATAACTTCGCGGTGAATTTTCTGATTTTTTAATAATATCAAGAGTTTTCTTTTTAGGCGCCCCAGATATTGAGCCGGCTGGTAGTAATGAAAAAATAGTGCTTCCCAGTTGGTTTCGAAAGTTCGATGTAAGTGTTCCTTCGATTTTGGATGAGACTTGAAGAAGGGATTTTCTAGAGGTACTTATTTTTTCAACATACCTGTATCTGTCAACCTTAACATTGGAAGCTACCTTACTTAAGTCATTACGAATTAAGTCCACTATGGTAGCATGCTCTGCTTGCTCTTTAGGGTCGGCTAAGAGTATTTCTTTCGCATTGGCAATGGAAGCATCAATGGTTCCCTTCATTGGGTAGCTTGTTATTTTCCCGTTGCTAATTTTTACAAAAGGCTCTGGAGAAAACACCACCATCTCATCTTTAATCATTAATTTATAAGACGCAGAGCTTCTATAAAAAATAGATTCTAAATTAAGACTTGTTTTAATGGGGGTTGGGAAAGTTAAGTTTAGCAAATAAGAATTCCCATAATTCAACTCGCTCATTACTTCATCAAACGCTTTTTTGTATGTTTCAAACGCAACAGGGTTTAGCTTGAAGGAAAAAGGTGTTTCTGCTATTTCAATTGGCTTGTTTTTAGAAACACCATTAATATCAAAACTAATAGAATCAGGAAGCTGATCTAAAAGGTGTAATACAGGCTTTTGCAATTCAAAATCAATCATAAAAAAGAAGGGCAGTTGCTGCCCTCCCCATGTATTCATTAGTTTGATTGCTTGTTGCTTGGTGTACATGTAAGAAACCCCTGAAAATATTTTGGGTAAATTATTAAAGTTTGCCCTCCACCACTTTCATAATCTCTTTTTCCAACTCATACGCTTGTTGCGCAAAAGATTCCCCTTTTGAAACCAGGGCATTAGCAACCTCTTTGTCATCCAAGTCTCCCGCGTTAATCTTTACATTAAGCAGGGCTCCTCTAACAGCTGTTCGGGCACAAAGTGCTCCAACACCAGCATCGGTAACTGAATTAGGATTGCCAACATCAGCCATCGCCTTCATTACTTCCATCGATTTGAATGAAACTTCGACCACTTTTAAAGGTACTTCAGTGGCATATTTAGTAGCTTCTTGAATAGCTTGTTTACGTGCGGCCTTCTCTTCATCACTTCCTTTAGGTAAACCAAAGCCATCCATAATTTTATTAAAAGCATTGGTGTCTTCATCTACCAACCCAAGTAATTGTTTTTGGTAGGCCATTCCTTTTTCAGCCCAATCCGAAAATTCTTCCCAACGATCGTCCCAGCCTCGTTTATGCGAAGAAAGATTTGCAACCATTATACCTAATGAAACTCCCAAAACGCCAACATAAGCAGCAATTGACCCTCCGCCTGGAGCTGGAGACTCAGAAGCTGTTTCATCTGCAAAGGCTTTGAGGTTCATATCAATAAGTTTAGGCTCATTGTCCTCTATTAAGTATTCTATAACTCGTTCTCTTGGATTAAATGGCTTCAATTCATCGAGCCCCATTGACTTAATCGCAATTTTAATAATTTCTTCATCAGAAATTCCTACAGAGCGGTTTTGCTTACGTAAGAAGTGCTTACCGGCATCCAATAAGGCGTTCAGAGGCACTAAGCCTACTAGCTCAGAACCTGTTACTCTAACCCCTCTTTCCTGTGCTTTTTTAAGGGCCTCGTCAAAGGCAATATGCATAGGGGTAATGCTTATATTGGTAAGGTTTAAGGAAAGTTGCGCAATGCCATATTCTTCGATATACCAACCAATCCCTTTTACAGCTTTTAGTGTACCAGGAATACTTACGGGCTCTCCGTTATTATCTTTTACAATTTTGCCTGTTAGGCTTCCTCCTTCTCTCTTTACACGACCACGTTCACGAATATCGAAAGCAATTGCATTGGCTTTTCTTGGAGAGGTTGTATTAAGGTTTACATTATAGGCCACTAAAAAATCTCGAGCACTAATAGCAGTCACTCCAGTAGACTTGGCTTTTACATATTCAGCAGGACCGAAATCAGGCGCCCAATGAGGATTGGTTAATTTATCAGCTAGCCCTTCGTACTCGCCTGCACGACAATTAGCTAGATTTTTCCGCTCTTCATTTGCAGCAGCATTTTCATAAAAATAGCCAGGTATTCCCAGCTCGTCACCCACTCGTTTACCAAGTTTATGTGCAAATGCTACTGTTTCTTCCATGGTAATATTAGCTATAGGAACCAATGGGCATACATCAGTAGCCCCAAAACGAGGGTGCTCACCTTTGTGTGTGCTCATATCTATCAATTTCGATGCCTTTTTAATTAGCAGAAATGCTGCCTCAATCACATTTTCTGGTTCTCCCACAAAGGTTATCACCGTACGATTGGTGGCTTTCCCAGGATCAACATCTAATAATTTTACCCCTTCAACCGTTTCAACTACATCGGTAATAGCTTTTATTTTTTGTTGGTCACGTCCTTCACTAATATTTGGAACGCACTCTATTAATTGCTTGCTCATATTTACTTGACTTTTGTGCTGCAAAAATAGCAAAGAGTTACTAAGTGTTTCTATTAGTTTACTTGAAATACGTATTTTAGCTATTCTAAAACCTTGGGCCTATGAACCGAATTATTCTACTAGTTTTAATAATTATTCCTACCACTCTTTTAGCACAAGAAGAGTTTTTACCACGAAATGTAAATCACACGTCTAAAAACAATATTGTGCCAGCCATTAGTGGCAATGGCAAAATGATGATTTACCTAACTGACTATTCTAATTCTGGTGAGATGGTAATGGAAATGACCCATTTTAAATCAGGCCGGTGGGATGACCCTAAAGAAATTTCCGCCTTAAATCCAATGAGACTCAATAATACAGGTGGCTACTTCTTGGATAATACTGGAGAAGCTATCTGGTTTTCATCACGTAAACCTGATGGCCTAGGTGGTTATGATATTTGGGTAACTAAAAAAGGGACTTCAAGCTGGGGAAGAGCAAGGAACCCAGGTAAACCTTTAAACACTAATATGGACGAGGGAGACCCTTCTATTAGCCCGGATAACCAAAAAGTGTATTTTATGCGGTGTAATAGAATTTCATCAGAGTCAGCAAAAGGTTGTCAAATTTATGTAAGTGTAAAAAATAAAGGCAGAGGCCCTGCCTGGAAAGAGGCCGTAAAGCTTCCAGATTATCTTAATCAGGGTAACACTCTTTCTCCACGAATTTTAAGTGATAATAAAACCCTTGTGTTTTCATCAGACAGGTCAGGCGGAAAAGGAGGGTTAGACCTATGGATGTCAACGCTGGAGGCAGGAGAATGGAGCCAAGCCATGAACGTAGAGTTTGCCAATACTGTTGGTGATGACCGTTATTTGAGCATGTCGCTAAGAACGGATTTTGCCTACCTCACACGCAAAAACGACAAAGGGTTTAATGGTATTATTAAGGCCAAAGTGCCAGAAAAATTTAGGCCACAAGATGTAATAATGATGATGGGCAAAGTAGTGGACGACCAAGGCACTCCACATTCGTTAGATATAAGAATTAATAATTATAATTCGGGCAAATTGGTATCTCGGGTAATCTCTGAAAAGGAATCAGGTAATTTCGTAGCCATTTTAACCGAAGGAAGCACCTTTGAAATTACGTATGAAGACCGATCGGGGAAATTAGCATTTAAAACAGAAATTATAAATGTAGAAGAGCTAAGAAGTTCAAGAAGGGAATACCCAAAAATAGAACTTGTTACTGTTAAAACAGGAGCCCATTTTAATGTTGGAGGCATCGTGTTTGATACACTTTCAAGCACCATAACCGCCTCTTCCAATTTTGAAGTTCTTAGGCTTGCCCGCCTCATTAAGCAGCATAGAGACTTGAAATTTAAGATTGAAATTTATCAAGAAAATTACCACGAAGATAGCATCCAACTTCATTGGTTAACCGAAACAAAGTATGACAGTATAAAAGTAATGTTGCCTGCCATTGATGTGGATAGCATGAACAATACGCAGAAAGACTCCTTACTAATAGAAATGAATGACAGCTTGGGTACTACCACAATGCTAGATACACTAATTGCCAATGAATACCAAGCAAGAATGAGCGGCATAGACTCGATTGAAACATGGGAGAAAGTGCCTATATATCATAACGATAGAACACCACATTATGGAAAAACATTGATGGAACATTTAAAAACAAAAGGGGTAACGGAAGAAGTTACAACCATTCGAGCACTAGGGCTAATTCCTACAGAAAAAAGAAGCCAGGTTGTGTTTGTAAATGGTGTAGCAATTATCGTATCCATAGAGTAAAGTCTTATTAATCACCTTTTGAGATGACTAATCCTATTAAATTTTTCTATTAACCTGAGTTCGAAATAAAAACCATAATTTAATTAATCAAACAATATAAAAATGAAACCAAGTAAACAGAATTATTGGCTACTACTGCTTTTTGCATTTGTAATAGGTTGTACACCAGCCGCCAAAGAAGAAGAAAAACCTGCTCCTGAAGAAGATTTTCAGTATTTAACAGAACAGTTCGCAGATTTGAAAATTATCCGTTATAAAATACCAGGCTTCGATAATTTGAGCACAAGCCAAAAAACGCTAGTGTATTACCTAACTCAGGCTGGTTTAGAAGGAAGAGATATTATGTACGATATGAACTATCGTCACAACCTCACAATTAGAAAAGCATTAGAAAATATTTACCAAAACTATAATGGTGACAAAAATGCTGAACTCTGGAAACAGTTTGAAATATACCTTAAGCGTATTTGGTTTTCAAACGGAATCCATCACCACTACTCAAACGCTAAAATTATGCCTGCCTTTTCCGAAGAATATTTGCAGGAGCTACTGGCGGCCACCAATACAGAATTGTCTGCTGAAATTGCCACAATTCTATTTGACCCAGAGGTTGATGCTAAAAAAGTAAACTTAGATGCTAGTAAAGGATTGGTAAAAGGTTCGGCAGTTAATTTTTATGATCCTGATATTACAGCTGAAGAAGTAGATGCCTTTTATGCTCCCTTATTAGCAAAATCAGGAGATAAGCCTCTTTCGTATGGTTTAAATTCCCGCCTTGTAAGAATGGAAGATGGAAGTATTAAAGAAGATGTGTATAAAGTTGATGGCCTATATGGAGCTGCCATTGAGCGTATTATTTATTGGTTAGAAAAGGCAGCAACTGTTGCAGAAAATGAGCCTCAAAAGAAAGCGTTAATCCTGCTTGTAGAGTACTACAAAACCGGAAGTCTAGAAACTTGGGACGAGTATAATGTCGCCTGGGTAGCTGCCACAGAGGGGGATATAGATTATATAAACAGCTTTATAGAAGTATATAACGACCCTAAAGGCTATAGAGGATCTTATGAAACTATTGTAGAAATAAACGATTTTGAAGCCTCACAACGGATGAAAGTGTTATCGGATAATGTGCAATGGTTCGAAGACAACTCGCCCATAATGGACGAACATAAAAAAGCTGAAGTGGTAGGTGTAACTTATAAAGTAGTAAACGTTGCAGGCGAAGCAGGTGATGCTTCTCCTTCAACTCCTATTGGTGTTAACCTGCCAAATTCTAACTGGATTAGAGCCACACACGGTTCTAAATCGGTAAGCTTAGGCAATATTGTGGCGGCCTATGGCAAAGCAAGTGGTTCTGGGTTTTTAGAGGAGTTTGCGTTTAGCGAAGAAGAAATTACAAGAGCCAAGGAGTTCGGAGATATTGGCGGAAATATGCACACCGCCTTACACGAGGTGGTAGGCCATGCTTCGGGTAAACTCAATGAGGGTGTTGGTACTCCCAAAGAAACATTAAAAAGCTATGCCTCCGCCTTAGAAGAAGGAAGAGCAGACTTGGTTGCATTATATTATTTATACGACCAAAAACTGGTTGATCTCGGCTTAGTTTCTAGCCTTGAAGTTGGTAAGGAAACTTATGATGGCTATATCCGAAATGGACTTATGCTACAATTACGTAGATTAAATATAGGTGATGATATTGAAGAAGCACATATGCGTAACCGGCAAATGATTGCAAAATGGGTCTATGAAAAAGGAGCAGAAGAAAATGTGATAGAACGAAAAACTAAAGAGGGTAAAACCTATTTCGTAGTGAATGATTATGGAAAACTTCACAGTTTATTTGGGCAGTTGCTCAAAGAAATCCAACGTATAAAATCAGAAGGAGATTATGAAGCTGGTAAAAATCTAATTGAAAGTTACGGAGTTAAAGTTGATCTTGAATTACATAAAGAAGTACTCGAAAGGGCAGCTAAATTAAAGTCTGCCCCTTACGGTGGGTTTATTAATCCTAAGTTAGTTCCTGTGACTGATGAAGCTGGTAATATTACTGATGTAAAAGTGGAATACCCGGCTGATTTTACGAAGCAAATGCTTTATTACAGTAAAACATATTCTAATTTATAACTAATGACTTTCCAGAAAGCTTCGTATCTGCGTTATTCTTGTCAAAAAACACTCTATTACCGATGTAAACTCTGTTTTTTTGACTTCACAAGCCTTGATAGAAAATTTTCTGAATAAGTCATCTAAGCATCAAGTAAACTGAAAGAGGTAAAAGGAGGATAACTTAATATTAAGTTATCCTCCTTTTTTTACACCAAGCAAGTCACTCTGCAGGAGTCTTAGCCACATAGAAAGTAAATGGTTAAAATTTCTCCCGTGATAACCACCGGAGCTACGAAATGTCTTACAGCACGAGAATCAACGCTTTTTATAGATGCCGTGCAAATGTCGGGTTAACTACGGGCAATACATTTGAAGTAAAAACATACTACCTTTAGTATTGCCTCAAAAAACAAATATGCAAAATTTAGAACAACCCCAACTAGGCAAAACAATCGTAGATCTTAGACAGAAGAAACGCCTTACTCAAGAAGAGCTCGTTGAGCTTTGCAATATCAATGTACGAACACTTCAACGTATTGAGGCAGGAGAAGTAACACCACGTGAATATACCATTAGAATTTTATTAGATGCGCTCGATTATAACATTGCAAAAATCGAACACTCGATTCAAAAGAAAGCTTCCATTAAATGGGTAAAAATTGCCTGGGTAGCCGGAATTATTTATTTTTTAGTGGGCATTTTTGAATCAGGACTCGACTATGTTCGTTTCGAAGAAAATCTCCCTTACTATTTTCCATTATTGTACACTGCAACCAAGCTGATGGTTGCCGTTACTTACCTGTTTTTTATGATTGGCTTTATAGAAATTGGAAAGTACTTCGAAAATGCACTCTTAAAAATTGCTTCCTACTTAATGGTTGCTTCTTTAGTGGTTATAGAAGTTTACGACATCATTTCTTATAGTCCTGAAATGGCCTGGGAGGAGTTTTATTTAATCAAAGGAACAGAGGCTGTTGTATTCGGAGGCATTGATATTGTATTTGGAATTGCCTTGCTTTTATTAGGAAAAAAATTAGGGGTAATATCCAAAGTGGCAGGCATATTCGAAATTATTGTGGGAGCGTTTTTCATCACTTTCTTTTTAGCCTTTATTGGACTAATTGCTATGGTCCCTGCAATTATTTTGGAAATTATTATCCTTTATAAGTTTTATGATGAGATGAAAACACAAGCCTGATTTCTATTTAATCTTAATTAAGTAACTCCGTAGCCCAATAAAAATTCGGGCTACGGAGTTACTTAACTTCTATATCGAGTAAGTTGTCAAAAGTTACTCTTCAGAAATTCCATAAAGTGCACCATAAGCAACCTCATCCAAAATATTTTGAAAAAGTTGCTCTCCTTCCATATCATAATAAAGCATAATATGAAGCCCTGCTTCTTCTACATATTTTTCAGCTCGGTAATACGGTTCTGCTGTGGTGCCTTTTAAGACAATATTTGTAAATGTAGGTTTCAGTACCACTCCTCTTTCACTATCAAATACACCTATACCCACTCCCTTCTGAAAAGTAATCTTTGGACTTCCGTTCCTAGTTATAGATGAGTATGAAACAATACCTGATTCAACAAACTGGGTGTTTTTTATATCATAGATATGCCATTTCAAATCCTTTTTTAAAAACAGTATTCCATTAGTCCATACAGATATATCATCAAATTCAAGGGGTACTAATTGGTTCCCTTTTGAACTTATAAGCCCACTACTTTTACTGCTCGACACAACCCAGAGAGAATCAGAAATAGGTACTAATTTTTTAGCAAACCTTGGCTCAATTAAAACCGAGTCTCTGGGTTGAATTATGCCAAATTGTTGATCTTTTAGTATAGAGATTGTGGAGTCATTAATTAATGAAGATCCATCAATATCATCAAGCAGTAATTGGCCTGACGAAGAGTATAGTTGTATTGAATTACTCCTTTCCAGCTGAAAGAAAGAACTACTTAAAGGGATAACTTTATCATATTCATTTAAGTCTAGTTTTTGGCCGCTACTGTTAATTAGTGTTTTACTCTTTCCTTCAATTACTTCGTAATAACACACTTCGTTTGCTTGGCTTAATAGTGGCTTGACTACATGGTTTAAAGGTTTAAAAAATTTAATAGAATCAGTTAAGTACACATAAGCAGAGTCTGCCTTATGCATAATTATGGCCGAAGAGCCCAATAGCGAAGCAGATGTTGGAGCAAATACCTGCTTATAATTATACTTAACAATTACGGAATCCTTTATATGCCCTATCTGCCAACCTTCATTTTCAATATAATAGGTTAAAGATTGGCTCGAAAACTCCGGAACAATAATGCTCCCTTTTTTACTCACACTCCATCCTTTTCCAGCTAAGTCAATTTGATGTTTGCTAAGGGGCACAAGAACCTCCAATGACGCTGTAAACAACCCTTCTTTTTCATTTTTTTCAACCCAAAGCAGCCTATCAGTTAGCCATTCATAATCGGTAAAAGGAGAGGTAACATCAACAGACTGTTTATCTAATGCGGGGTAAAGAAGAGATGGAATAATAATGCTTACTTTCTCTTTTAATGAAAGGAAAATTAAACTATTCTCTGCCCAAATACTATCATACGTAGCCCCAAGTACATTAAGCCCTGTAATTGATTTTAAGCCCCAGAACCCGTTAGCCTTATAACTAATAAAAGGTTCTACCAAATTGGCCTCTTCACCTCCATCAACCACACCTCCCGACCCGTTCGGCATACGGGTATTTTTATTAATAATGATGGTCCTGCCCTTTTCTTTTAGAAAAATGAAGCCTTGCTCTTCGCCCTCAAATGAGAACGAATTGCTTTCGTAAAAAGGGTCTCCGCTTTTGCTTACTAAGGCAAGTTCACTTAGCGTTTCAACTGCCAAAAAATCTCTATCAATGGTGGTGTTATCTACTGAAACCAAGCTATCAATAATCACTTTTTGCTCTAAGTCGATTAGCTGGTAATAAGATCCGCTCCAAACAGGAAGCATCGTTTTTTTTTGAATTTTTATCACTTGCAATAGTGAATCACTAATACTGATTTTAGGATATTTGTCTGCAAAGGAGTTGGCTTCTGTTTGCGCCAGGTGTTTATGATAAAGTAAGCCAATGGCCTTAAAAGAGGCGGCTGAGTTGGGGTATTCCATAACAAAGCCTAATATGGCGCTAATGGTATTTCTGCCTACTTCTATGTCATAAATATGGTCAATGGCGTTTCCTAAGTAAGGACTGCTTGGGTGAGCTTCTACAAATGCTTTATACGCTTGGAGTCGCCCGTTCAAGGTGCTTTCTGTATAAAGTATTTTCTGGTAGTTGGCATTGGCTTTATCCCAATCGGCTGCTTTAAGGTATTTGTTTAAAAAACGCTTATAACTTTCTAATGTGTTAATTGTGGAGGCTGTAAGGTAGGCTTGCTCATTTCTTAAGTAAATAGCAGAATCTAATTCAGAAGCATCCGTATGCCTATCAATAAACTTTTGGTAATCAGTTTCCTTTCCTCTTTGTTTAACCACTTCAAACACAAGGCTGTCGATATGCTTTTTAAGTCTGAGTAGTCTGGTCTTTCCAAAACCGTCCTTAATATGCCTATCTAAATGCTTTTCGTCAAGCAAGTCATACTTGTGGAGAGAGCAAACTGAAAAATAAAAGGCAGAGTCCAGTTGGTGTTGAGGCCACTCCTCCACTAGATATAGTTTGGCTAAAACAAAAGGAATAGAAGCAGAAGTAGTGTCTTTAGCCAACCCATTGGAGAGTAAATCAAAAGCAGATTCGTACTTCTGCTTTTCCATTAAGCTCTGGGCACGCTTAGCTTGCCCAAAGCTTATAAAGGAAATAAATAATAAGCATACTACTAAAAATCTATGCATACTCTAAAGTAATGATTAACGAGAATTTGGGATAAGAAAAGCAATTTATTTCTTTGATGAAAAAGTTTATAATGTTAACATTTAGGAAATTAATAAATCAACTTCCCAAACCGTCTATTAAACCCCTCAATTCCTTGAAGGCCTCCTGTATGAATAGCCAAGACTTTGCTGTTTTCTGTAAACTTTCTATTGGCAACCATATCCATAATGCCATACATCATTTTACCTGTGTATATTGGGTCTAACGAAATGCCGTTTTCAATTTTAAAATTATTAATAAAAGCAATTAGTTCTCTAGTGTGTTTGGCATATCCACCAAAATGATACTTGCCACTTACGCTCCATTTGGTTAGGTGTTCTTTCTGTAAAGAGGCAAGCCATTTCTTAACTTCATCGGTTAAAAAATCTCCTTTTAAAGATGAAATACCAATTACTTCAGATTGCCCTTCTGCCTTACTAATTAAACCGGTAAGTGTGCCCCCGGTACCAACGGCACTTACAATATAGTTGTATTTTTTAATGAGTTTATCCGTCAAAATTTCTTCAGCTCCTCGAATAGCTATCTGGTTGGTCCCTCCTTCTGGTATATGGTAAAAATAACCAAGCTTGTGCTCTAGCGTACTTATAAACTCTGTTGAAGTTTTTTCTCGGTATTCAGATCTACTTACATAATGCAAGTCCATTCCCATAAAAGAAGCCAATCGCAAAGTGGGGTTGAGAGGCAATGTTTCTTCTCCTCTAATAATTCCAATGGATTTAAATCCTGCTTCTTTAGCTGCTGCTGCAGTGGCAATAATATGATTAGAAAATGCCCCACCAAAAGTGAGCAGGGTGTGATGTCCTTCTTCTTTTGCCTTAAGCAAATTATACTTGAGTTTATACCATTTATTACCAGATACCTGAGAATGCACCTTATCAATTCTAAGCATATCAACAATTACACTATTAGTGTTTACTTCTAATTTAATAGGGTCTATTGTAGGGAGTTGTTGCTGAATAAGCATAGTAGCAAAACTAACGGCAAAGGCGCAGAGGCGCAAAGAAAAGTTAACTCAAAACTCCTTGTGCTTGAGTAGCTCTTTGAGAATATCTGAGGTAAAACTAGAATGCAGTCAATCGATATAATCTATCTTTGCACTATATGTCAGAAAACCAATCATATGAATCGGATGAGCTCTATGAGCATCACCGAATTATAGCCGACCCCAACCAAAACCTTTTACGCATTGATAAGTTTTTAATGGATAAGCTACCAAATGCCACTCGAAACAAGGTGCAAGCAGGCATTAAAGAGGGTCATGTATTGGTTAATGGGCAAACGGTAAAGCAAAATTATAGGGTACACCCAGCTGATGTGATTACCGTTGAATTACCTGAGCCGCCAAGAGATACGGAAGTAGTGCCAGAAGATATCCCCTTGAACATCGTGTTTGAAGACGAACATTTATTGGTGGTGAATAAACCTGCCGGAATGGTGGTTCACCCTGCTTATAATAACTGGACAGGCACTTTGGTAAATGCCTTGGTTTGGCATTTTAATCAGCTTCCGGAAATGAAAGGCAATGAAGGTCGGCCTGGATTGGTACACCGCATTGATAAAGATACTTCCGGCTTATTAGTAATTGCCAAAACCGAAAAGGCCATGAGTGGGCTGGCAAAACAGTTTTTCGATCATAGTATTGAGCGAACCTATTATGCCGTAGTATGGGGAGAACCTAAAGAAGAGGCTGGAACCATTGATGTTAATCTAGGCCGAAGCCTCAAAGATAGAAGGATTACGGCTCCATTTCCAGAAGGGGATTTTGGTCGAACAGCGATTACGCATTATAATGTGCTCCAAAATTTACGTTATGTTTCTCTAGTTCAATGCAATTTAGAGACTGGGAGAACCCATCAAATTAGAGCACATTTAAAATACTTAGGGCATCCTTTGTTCAACGATTCTACTTATGGGGGGGATAGGGTTGTAAAAGGCACGCAGTTCACAAAATATAAGGCCTTTATTCATAATTGCTTTAAGGTAATGCCAAGGCAAGCACTACACGCCAAATCATTGGGTTTTATTCACCCTGTTACAAAAGAACAAATGCAATTTGATTCGGATTTGCCTGAAGATTTTGTAGCACTACTTGATAAGTGGGAGAATTACGTGCAACACCATTAATATTCTGAACCCGATTAATTCTATTGTTAACGGCTTGTTCTAATTAAAACAAATCTTAGATTTGAAATTGATGTGGACGAAAACTAAACATATAACCCTTATTGCGTTTGCACTTGGTTGTATTTACACCCCAATGCAGGCCCAAACTTCAATTCAAGAAGATGAGCTGTATAATTCCCCAAATTACACATCTGATTTTGAAACTGAAATCAATCAGTCAATATTAGCATTAAGAAAGGCAGAATTTAGTTTAGATGACACTGTGGTGGCAAACCAATTGGCAGAAATTGGCTATTTAGCCATTACTCAATCTGGTTTTACTGTTAACAAAGAAGACATTCAGCAACGTACGGGTTATTGGATGCTATCTTACCCCGTTGCCATAAAGTATGGCTTGCGAATTAATTCTATTATTGATGAACGCAAAAACCTAACAAAGTCAACTAAAGCAGCCTACCAGTATTGGCAAGAATTAAATCGAATTTATGCAAATGTAGACAAGGCTGATCTGGTATTTATTGAAAGTGCCATCGCGGTTGCTAAGTACAAATCAGACTCCGCTAATCATGCAGATAGGTCTGAAAGCCTAATAGCCAAATCAGAAAAACTTGCTCAAATAAAAAAGACTTATCAAGAATCCTCCATTAAACCAATTGGCCCAGAAGCTCCAATGGTTTGGGTTTCGTCATCGAAGCCAATTTCATTCGAAGCGATTCATCACTTTACTCAAATACTAACTTCGGAACTCAGTAGCTTAAATCCTCAATGGATAGATAATGTATATGACCCTCAATTTGGAAGCTTACAACTCCCCCTTCAATACAAAGAAGGTTTTGAAAAACAAGTGACTGAAATGGAGCAAAAAACAAGGGATACAGACATCTTGATTATAGCTGCAAACGAGAAAAAAATAATGCAATTAAAAGGGAATATTCCTGATTTGAAAAGCCATAAACCCATTCGTTATAAAGTGAAGTCAGGTGATAATTTGGGAAGAATAGCTCAACGACATCATGTAAAAATATCAAGCATTAGGGCTTGGAACGAGCTTAAAAGTGACCGTATTTATGCAGGCCAAAGACTAACTATTTATGTACGTAACAATCAAAAGATAGAAATGGCTAAGAAGGCTCCTAAAAAGGAGAAAAAGCCAGTACATAAAACGGGCAATTTTCAAGAATACACGGTGCAAACAGGAGATACGTTGTGGGGTATTTCTCAATTATTTGATAAAGTAAGTGCCGATATGATTATGGAAGACAATGGAATTGATGAGAATATCTCTCCAGGGCAAGTACTAAAAATCAGGAAGTTAGAATGAGCCAACGGAGCCCCTTACAATCCTTGCTTTTTTTAATGCTGGTTGGTTTATTAGCCATGATTACGATGTGGGTATTTCCTAAAAACGGTGTTGCTATATCCAATTCCATCACTTTAGAATATGAATCCTTAGCTGAGTTTTTTGGGTCGTCTGATACTTCACAAATTTCTTCTGTGGAAGATTCACTTTTTAGTATCGTGGGAATTGATACTGTTGCTTTGAGAGATAACCTAGATCGAATAGCCAAAATTAGATGGGAACTAGTTTCAGGCATTCAACATCCGGACTCTTCTTCGAACAGCCTTGAAAATTTCTACAAATCATTGATTAAATTGAAAGCCAAAGGAGGCAAAGTTCGGGTATTACATTATGGCGATTCGCAAATTGAGGGTGACCGAATGACGCGCTACATTCGTAATCAACTGCAAAAAGAATATGGAGGTACTGGTCCAGGGTTCGAACCTGCTTTTCAAGTACTTCGCACGGGTGCTATACAGCAAAATCAATCCGATAATTGGCTGCGATATACGGCCAATGGTAAAAAAGATAGCACTGTTCAGCATCGAAATTATGGATTATTAGCAAGTTTTTCTCGCTTCTGCCCTCCGGTAGATTCCATTGAAAATACAGACACGCTTTCTGCTTGGTTAGAAATTAAGCCTGCCAGCTATGGTTTTTATAGAGTGAGAAAGTTCTCTGAAATGAGTATGTTGTTGGGTGGAAATACAAAACCGGTAGCCATAATAATTTCGGTAGATAGCACGGTAATTTTTCGAGACAGCCTCAAGGCCAACACCTATAACCGAAAAATCAAGGTTAAATTTTCTCCAACTCCAGAAAAAATTAAAATAGAGTTTAAGGGATTAGATAGCCCTAATATATATGCTTTATCATTTGAAAGCGGTAGTGGAATTATTATGGATAATATTCCATTGCGAGGAGCTTCGGGTACTTTATTTAGACGAATAAGTAGTACTCAATTAGAAAAGCAATATGCTACCGAACCAATACGACTAGTGATTTTGCAATTTGGAGGCAACTCGGTTCCGTACATCGATACCGAAGTACGGGCTAAAAAGTTTGGCAATTATTTTAAATCCAACATTAGGTATTTACAAGCAATTTTACCCAAAGCTTCCTTTTTGGTGATCGGCCCAACAGACATGGCTACTAAAGTTAAGGGTGAATTTATTACCTACCCCATGTTAGAAACCATTCGTGATGAAGTGCAAAAAGCAGCCTTTGCGCAAGGAGCGGCATATTTTGATATGTATGAAGTAATGGGTGGTAAAAACTCTATGAAAGATTGGGTAACAGCAGACCCTGTTCTTGCTGCACCAGATTATGTGCACTTCACTACTAAAGGCGCCAATAAAATGAGTAAACTATTTTACGATGCTTTGCTAAAAGACTTTGATAAATACCGAGGTATTCCAACAGATACCTTGCAAACCGATTCACTTGCCAATGAAAATTAGTACAATTATTTTAATAATCGTTGGTTGGTTTGTTGGTCATACTAGTTTGGCACAAAAGAAAAGCCTTAACCCTAAGGACTATCCTTTTTTAGCACTTGACAAAAACCAGCTTGATTTTTATGGCGACACCACTCAGTTTAATTCCATCTTTCAAAAATTAGATAGTTTGATTTTTTTAGGGAAAGGGAATTTATCTATTCTACATATTGGGGGCTCCCATGTGCAAGGAGGCACCTTACAACGAACCATGCGGTCGAAATTTGATAACCTAATGCCTGGCATGGCGGGTGAGAGAGGTTTTTTCTTTCCTTACAGGTTGGCTCATTCTAATATGCCTTCTGACTACCACATAGAATACTCTGGAGAATGGACGGGTTGTAGGAATGCAAAGAAAGCAAGTGGTTGCACTTGGGGAATGTCGGGCTATAACGCCAAAACGACTGATAGCACAGCTCATATTAAATTGTATATGAGTGATTTGCAAGAACAAAACTATCGTTTCAATCGCATAAGAATATTTTATCAAATGGATAAAGATTCTTATAACATTCAATTGGGTTCTATTTATGGAGAAGTTACTTCATCAATTGACTATATTGGTCAGTTTATAGAATACAGGTTTACCAAACCCTATGATACGCTCGCTTTTTCATTGCTAAAAACTGATTCGCTCCAAACACATTTTACCTTAAAAGGGATTCAATATTTAACGGGTGAAGCTGGCATTACATACCACAGCATTGGGGTAAACGGAGCAAGTGTACCAGCTTATTTACGTTCGGTTGATTTTGCCAGAGAAATCAAATACTTGGCACCCGACCTTGTCATTTTTGGTATTGGCATTAACGATGCCAACGGACCTACGAGCAGGTTTAGCCAAACTAGTTTTGAGAACCATTACCGTGATTTAATCGACTGGTTTAAGGCGGCTAATCCAAATGTTAACTTTATATTTTTAACCAATAATGATAGTTATTACCGCAGACGATACCCCAATCAAAATGTGTTTAAGGTAGTAAAAGCAATGCAGAATTTAGCCAAAGAAAATAATGCAGCTGTATGGGATTTATTTGAAATTATGGGAGGTATCGGCAGCGTAAAGCTGTGGGAAAAGACGGGCTTGGCCAAGTCTGATAAGGTTCATTTCACTTCTACAGGTTATCAACTGCAGTCCGATTTGTTTTTTGAAGCTTTTCAACATGCCTATGGAAATTACATCAGGAAAACCTCTAACCAAGAAACCCATTGATAGAGCAATTGCAACATATTTTCCTATATGATCCTCAAAAGCCATTGATTTTTACAGGGCTTTACTTTTGGGCATTTTTCGCTGTTGTATTGGTTGGCTATTCTATTATTTACAAGGATAAAGCGGTTAGGAATGCTTATTTATTTGCCATAAGTCTATTTTTCTATTATAAAACCAGTGGATTTTTTGTTTCCATTCTGCTCGTTTCTACCCTTACTGATTTTATCATTGGTAAGCGAATTTATGCAAGTAAGTTTCTACTAAACAAAAAACTATGGCTTTCGCTAAGCATATTTATTAATCTCTTTATACTGGTCTATTTTAAATATGCCTACTTTTTTACCGATGCATTTAATAATTTACTAGGCACTGATTATATCCCCATTAACCATTTTGCTTATTGGAGTAATTCGTTTTTTGGCACTCATTTTAGATTCGATAAAATTCTACTGCCCATAGGAGTTTCTTTCTTTACGTTCCAAACAATCAGCTATTCGGTAGATGTATATCGAGGTCAGGTAAAGCCCGTAAGAAATATTCTTGATTTTGGCTTCTTTGTATCTTTCTTCCCACAATTGGTTGCAGGGCCCATTGTGCGTGCTGCTGAATTTGTTCCGCAATTATATAAGCCATATTCACTTACCAAAGTACAGTTCGGCACAGCTCTTTTTATGATCTTAAACGGGCTTATAAAAAAGTTATTCTTGGCAGATTACATCGCTGCTAATTTTATAGATCGTGTATTTGCTAATCCATTAACTTACACGGGGTTTGAAAACTTAATGGCATTATATGGCTATTCATTGCAAGTGTATGCCGATTTTTCGGGTTACACAGATATTGCTATTGGGCTAGCACTATTAATGGGTTTCACCTTACCAAAGAATTTTAACTCCCCTTATAAAGCAACCAGCACAGGTGAATTTTGGAAGCGTTGGCATATTTCACTGTCAAGCTGGTTAAAAGATTACCTCTACATACCCATGGGCGGCAATAAGTCTGGCTCGGTGTTTAGTTATATCAGTTTATTCGTGATTGTATTTTTTATCTCGGTGTTAGCGGCCAATATTTGGGTGCCTATCGCTATTGGGGCTGGAATGGTTACCGTTTATTTTGTGGGCAAAGTCCTACCAACTTTTAGAGAATGGGTGAGCACCAATATCAACTTAATGATGACTATGCTATTGGGTGGTTTATGGCACGGAGCCAGTTGGAACTTTGTAGTGTGGGGAGGGTTAAACGGACTTGGAATCGTGGTGTTTAAATTGTGGAATAAGGTATCTCCCTGGTCGGATAAAGACAAATGGTATAACCGTTTTATTGGCATTCTAATCACCTTTAATTTTATCACTTTTACCAGAATTTGGTTTCGTTCGTCTGATTTTGATATTGCGAGTCAAGTACTAAGCCAAATAACCTCTAACCTTTCATTTAATGTGGCTTGGGATGTACTAGTAGGTTACCAATGGGTATTTATAACAATGTTCATAGGCTTTTTTATTCACTGGTTGCCCTCCACCTGGAAAGAGGGCTATAAAAATATATTCATTAAGCTGCCTTATATGGTGCAAGTAGTGGCTACGTTTGTCATTACATTTTTCTTGTATCAGGTACTATCTTCTGATATGCAGCCTTTTATCTACTTTGCTTTTTAGTTAAATTGGTGGCTCTGTTACAAACTAGTAGCAGAAACAATACGTTATTGCATCAATAATAGTTTATAAATGAAACCAATTATGACCCTTTCAATTTTAGTTACAAGCCTATTAATGATGATGTGTTCAACTTCTGAGCATAATCAGCAGGATGAAATAAAAAAAGAAGCACATGCCTTGAGTCAAGCTCAGCTTGATAAACTAAGTACAGCCTATTTCGCTAGTGGCTGCTTTTGGTGTGTAGAGGCTATTTTTGAAAGCGTTAAGGGTGTTGAAGAAGCAGTTTCAGGCTATGCTGGAGGCAAAGAGCAGAACCCTACTTACCAACAAGTGGGTGCTGGAAAAACTGGGCATACCGAAACTGTAAAAGTATATTATGACCCTAATATAGTTTCTTATAAAACGTTAATAACTGTCTATTACGGTTCGCATAACCCCACAACGGTTAATGGACAGCACCCTGATTATGGAACCCAATACCGTTCTGTAATCTTTTATCAAAATGAAGAGGAAAAAATTACAGCCGAAGGTTTTAAGGCTGGCCTTGAAGGCTCAGGCCGCTACGATAAACCAATTGCCACAGAAATTGTGCCTTTTGAAAAATTTTGGGAAGCGGAAGGCTATCATCAAAATTATGAAAAGCTAAATCCAAACAACCCATACATTCGAGGTGTTTCGGTACCACGACTTAAAAAGTTCCAGGCTAAATACCCTGAGTTGTTAAAGGCAGATCACTAGTGCCACAGATTAGTAGAATATTATAAATTGTAGAATCATAGGCTTGAATGAATCAAGATAATTGTCTAGACCTAACTAGTCGACCCTTAGAAAGAGGGATAAAAGGCATTATTTGATACTATTAGCTATAAATATGATAGAAAGTGCTAGTTGAAATGACAAGAAATGTGTAATTTCATGGTTTAAACCTTGTCAAATGACGTCAAAAAAAGGAGTCACCAATCAGATGGGCTTTTTAGCACCTACTTTAAAAGAGCAACTGAATCCTAAGCAGGAGCTATATCTTTTAAGTCAAGCTATAAAGTGGGAGTATTTTGAAAATGAGTTCGAGCAATACTATTCAAAAGAAGGTCGTCCAGCTCATCCGATCCGCTTAATGACCTCCTTGTTGATTTTAAAGCATTTATACGGATTATCAGATGAGGGCTTAGTAGAACAACAATGGGAAATGAATCCCTATTTTCAGTACTTTTCAGGAATGAAAACAGTTCAATGGGGTCAACCTTGTGCAGCAAGTGATTTAGTTCATTTCAGAAAACGTATAGGCAAACAAGGAGTAGAAAAGATTTTAAAACACTCTGTTGATTTACACCGAAAGGATGGGCAAGATAAGCACACAAGCATAGAGACCACGGTTCAAGAGAAGAATATTACCTATCCCACGGATGCTAAACTGCATAAACGGATTATTGAAAAATGTGTAGCCATACTAAAAAAGGAGCAGCTTCCTTTACGTAGGAGTTATTCAAGAACAGCCAAGAATTTAGTAAGAGCTACTTATAATGGAGGGCATCCGAAACGCATAAAAAAGCAACATCTGCTAGACGCAAACTGAAAACAATAGCAGGCAGATTAGTTAGGGAACTGGAAAGAAATGTAAAAAATTCAACCTACAATAAAACACTCGCTGTTTTTAAAGCTGTTTTATCACAGACTAAGAAAAGTAGAAACAAGATTTATAGTTTACATGAACCAACAGTGTATTGCATTGCTAAAGGGAAAGCCCATAAAAAGTATGAGTATGGCTGTAAAGCTTCAATTGTATTAACACAAAACACGGACATTATTGTAGGAGCAATGAGCTTTGAAGAAAACATCTACGATGGAAAAACACTAGAGGCTGTATTGGAGCAAACTAAAGAGTTAACAGGCCAGTACCCTAAAACTGCCACAGTAGACCGAGGCTATCAAGGGGTGAGATTAGTAAAAACCTGAGTTCGACCTAAGGAATGCTGCCAGAAAAGAAGATAGTAGGTGAAATTTTGGAAATGAAAAGTGAAGAAATAATGGATTATTTCAAGAATTTTATTTCTAAAAGATTGCCTGCTAGATATTTTCCCTTTGGGCTTTAGTGAAATTTCCCTAAACTTCCTCAAATTTCTTTGAATTAACTCGTTAGTCCTGCATAAATTTGAGTTGTTTACGAAATTTTCACTTAAAGCTGACAGTATTCCTTAGGTCGAACTCAGGTTAAAAGGAACTCAAATAATAAGACCGTCAAAACCTCTAAAAAGAGATAACACCTACCAAAGGCTAAAAAAACGAAAACACTGTAGAGCAAGAGCTGGCATTGAGCCAATAATAGGCCATCTTAAAAGTGACCATTTAGTTGCCAGGAATTATTTAAAAGGACAATTAGGTGACTCCATCAATTTTATATTGGCAGCAAGCTCATTTAATTATAAGAAACTGATGAAAAAATTAAGAGCCGTAGCTCTTTGGCTCCAAACCAAAATCGATACCAAGCTCAACATACAAGAATATTACTCTCTTTGCTTAATATTTAAATCACAAACGAAACTAAAAATGACTTTTTAAGGGTCGACTAAATAAGTGTAATATTTTCAACTCTCTTGAGTAATCAAACAGCTTTTTCTTCTTTGGGAGCCGATTTTGCGGAAACCCAAGAAATTGCTAAAAAAATACCAAAGAAAGGCATTAACGGCACTTTATACCTGAAAAGTGTTCCAAAATTATAGGTTGAAACGCCTACAGCAAATGCAAAAGTGAGTGAAAATATTAAGCTGAAAATTATGGCCGGGTTATTCAAGACCCCTAACAAATTACGTCTACTTCTAAAAAGCACAATAATGGAAAGTATCATGAACCCTAAACCTTCAAGTGAGGCTATCAACATCAGAGGGCTTCGAACTTCCCATAAATAAGGCCTAAAAAGTGCCACATTAATAGCTGCAGGTCCAAGTTTTAACATCCCCAAATAAGAATCATCCAAGTCGCCTAGGTCATACCTGCTTCCTGCATTTTTTCCTGTAAATCTTCCTACATCGTACGCTGTTATTCTAACAGTTTCGGCTAAATTTTCTACTGCGTATTTTTTATTGTTTGCTCCTACTGAATATACTGCATAGCCCGATAGTAAAACGGTTATGATTATTACAAAAGGGGCTATCATATATTTTAATACTTTATTTTTCACTCTGTCCATATTAACAAAATAAGCCCAAACAATCATAGCAGGGAGCAAGCTCATTACTATGTAAATTTTAATCTGATAAATTACATAAAGTGAAAACACTAAGACTAAGAACCACAAAACCCTCTTCCTTTGGCCATACACTAAATAAATAAATGCTGCCGTTGCCCAACCAAGAAAGCCGAAAGTTACCGTATCTTTCAATACCCCTGACCCCCAAAAAATGGTAGAAGGAATAAAGAGAATTGCTAAAGCCAAAAACCATTCTTTGCTAGGAAACAGTTTAGAAAAAGCAAGATACATAGCCCAGAGGCCTGTAAAAGAGAGAGCTGCAAAAATTAAAGATGTGGCCACATAAGAGCCACCAACAAACAAACTTATAACTGCTGCAATTTTTACTATTATGTAAGAAGAAGGGTCGTTATACATAAATATTTTAGAAGCGTAAGAGTAAACACCTTGGCCATAATCAGTTTCGCCAAAAAGTAAGTGCCATGCTAAAGATGGTTTGTCCCAAAATGCCTCATATATATGTATTGCTCCTCGAGTAAAATAAGTAAACGTATCTCCCCCTCCATAATAAAAATAATAGAGTAGCCCCATTAGGGTAGCTCCAACCATTTTTAGGATAAGGGCTGGTAAAAAATATTTACGGTTGGTTTTATCGGTAACAAATGTTCTTACCCCCATTGCCACCATAATAATGATTAGAGCAACCGTAAAGCCTATAATTATGTCTTTGAAATACAATTTAAATAGATTATATCGTGAAGATAAAAAAAGCCCTGCATACTTAAATGCAGGGCTTCGTTTATTATTTAGATCTTGCTAATTCAAATTATCCAAAACAGCCATTACTTCTTTCACATGACCTCTAGATACTTCTAACATTTCTTTCTCTTCGGCATTTAATTCAAGTTCAAGCACTTTTTCAACACCATTTTTTCCAAGCACCACTGGCACACCTAAATAGCAATCATCAATTCCATATTCACCATCTAGTTTAATACACACAGGAAATACTCTTCTTTGGTCTTTTACAATTGCCTCAACCATTTGAGCTGCTGCCGCACCTGGAGCATACCAAGCTGATGTGCCCATTAACTTAACCAATTCTCCACCTCCAAATTTTGTGCGTTCTATAATGGCATCTAGTTCCTCTTTACCAATTAACTCGGTTACAGGTATGCCACCAACTGTCGTATATCTTGGTAATGGCACCATCGTGTCGCCATGACCACCCATTAATACTGCTTGAATGTCTTTAGGAGATACATTCAGAGCCTCCGCTAAGAAAGCTCTGTATCTAGCAGTATCTAAAATACCTGCCATGCCAATTACCTTAGTTTTGGGTAATTTCGAAGACATATGTGCTTGGTATGTCATTACATCTAAAGGATTTGACACAATAATTAGTATAGCATTAGGAGAGTGTTGAATAACACTTTCTGTTACCGATTTCACAATTCCTGCATTTGTTTGAATGAGGTCATCCCTTGTCATACCTGGTTTACGGGGTAAACCCGAAGTAATAACTACCACATCAGAATCTGCTGTTTTGCTATAGTCACCTGTTGAACCAACCGTACGGGTGTCGTATAAATTGATAGGCGACTTTTGCCAAATGTCAAGTGCTTTTCCTTCTGCAACACCCTCTTTTATATCTACCAAAACTACTTCGTTTGCAATTTCGCGATATGCTAAAACATCAGCACAGGTTGCTCCTACATTACCTGCTCCTACTACTGTTACTTTCATTTGCTTATTATTTATAACAATTGCTAAAACCAAACTCTATAGCTGGCAATAAACAATTATTGCTTTAAAATCTTACATTTTTTCAGTGGCAAAAATACGAAACCAATTAAGTATAAACGCTATTTTTTACTGTTATAAACATGCGACATATAAAAAAACCCTTGGGAGTTCTGGTAGGTTTTTAAGATATCACCATTTACGTCATGGTAAAGGTTGGCAACGGCTTCTAGCATTTTTACTTTAATATTTAAGTTAGAGCTAAAAATATCATGAATGCTTACTTGAGGAAGAACGTACATGGTAGAAGTTTCACTTACCGAAACCGCATTGGCAAGTCTTTTTTTGTTAACCAAAATACAAGTCTCCCCAAAAATGCTCCCTTTATCTAAGTATGTAATTACTTCGGTGCTTTTTTCTTGGTCAAGGGTAAGTGCTACTTCCCCATCTGTTAACATGTATAGTGCATGTGCTGGGTCGTTTCGAAGAAAAATAATTTCATCTTTTTTATAAGACCTCTTATGTAAATGAGGCAAAAAGAGTGCCCTCTGATCTTGTGTTAACGTGGAAAATAAAATTAACTCACTCAGGTATGAAAGCATCTCTTGCTCATCGGTTTCGTAAGTTTTTTTAAAAGGGTTAAACATTTTTACTATTTACAAGTAATTTCAAATACAGTCTTTGTGTCTTCGTCAATTTTAAACCTTCTATCCAATCTATGGTTTAAGATACCCACAATTTTGCTATCAGATATTACTACTAAAATCTGTTCTTTCAAGTTTACAGGAATTTTAGCATCTATCATATAATCACTTAGCTTTTTTTTGCCGGTCATTCCTAGTGGATAAAAAATATCTCCCCTTTCCCATCTTCTAATTTTAAGCGGAAACTTTAATTTTGATTTATCCAAAGCCAATATTCGGTTACTGGATTTTATAGAATAGTTTTCCCTAACAATATTTTTTGTTGATATGGTAATGCCTTTTATAACCTGATTTTCTTCCGTACCTTGAATCCAGCTATCTTGTTGTGGCTCTGTAAGAGGAGAAATCAGCAAAGTGTTTCTATCAATATTTGCCACATGAGTTGCACTGTAAAACAACTTGCCCGACACTCCTGTTAAGGACACTGCTATGCTTTCAACCTGACTAAAATTAAATCCGAACGTTTTTAAAATTTCATATAAAACATACTTACAGCCCGGTATTGCTATTAGCCTATTTACATTAATAATAGATGTCTCTGATTTTTTTTCAATCAGAGATGCAAATACATCCTTTAATGCATAATGCATAAAACTCTCAGCATCATTAATACGAGCGCTTGTAGTGTAAATGGAATCTTGCGCCTTTGGGTTTATTTCTTCTAAAACCGGAATTACTTGATGCCTAATTTTATTTCTGCTATACTTTATAGATTTATTGGAACTATCCTCTCTCCATTTTATGGATTCTTTTTGTGCAAACTCCTGTATCTCAATTCTATTGGCAAAAAGCATTGGCCGAATTAGCTTACCACGCTTAGCTCTTATCCCGTGCAAGCCCTCTAACCCAGCTCCCTTTGATAAATTAAAAAGCACTGTTTCAACAACATCGCCTTTATGGTGTGCTGTAGCTACATAGTCGTACAAATGATTCTCTCTTATATCTTCAAACCAAGTGTAACGTAGTTCTCGAGCAGCCATTTGAATTGAGACTCCTCGTGACTTAGCAACTTGTTCTGTATCAAAAGTTGTTATATGCACTTCAACCCCTAACTCAATTGCTAACTTTCTAACAAATTTCTCATCCTCATCAGATTCCTTTCCTCTAAGTTTAAAATTGCAATGAGCTAAGCCGAAATTAACTTCCAACTGATTAAACAGATGAGCCAAAACAACAGAATCTATTCCTCCACTTGTGGCCAATAAAATTTTAGTATTTTTAATGGCAATATTATTGCTACCTATAAATGATAGAAATTTGGGAATCATTTTTCAAAAATATACAAAATAGGGTAGCATTAAGTTATCTCGTTTCAATTTACTAACCTGAGTTCAACCTAAGGAATGCAGTCAGAAGATAAGGTAGTAGGTGAGATTTTCCTAAACTTCCTCAAATTTCTTTGAATTAACTCGTTAGTCCTACATAAATTTGAGTTGCTTATGAAATTTTCACTTAAAGCTGACAGTATTCCTTAGGTTGAACTCAGGTTACTATGTAGTAGTTTTGAAACTTTACTGAAAAACACATTATAAATTATAGATGCGACTACTCATAATTTTTCTTTTTTTTCTGTTTGTTGTAGGAATACAAGAAGCTAGTGCCCAGAAAAAAATTAAGCTTGAGCCAGGAGCAAACAAAGCAACCGGGCTTAGAAAAAATGGTGTAAACTACATGATTGTAACGGGCAATGTAAAGTTTACCCACAAAGGCACCATATTTTATTGTGATTCAGCTGTATTAGTAAAAAAAACAAACTATTTAGATGCTTTTGGGCATGTTAAAATTATAGATGGTGATTCAATAACATTAACTGCCAAAACCCTACATTATAATGGCAATACTAAAATAGCCCAGCTTAGAAACAACGTTGTTCTTACAAAGCTAGATCAAATGCAGCTCTTTACCGATTACCTCGATTATGACCGCAACACCAACATTGCTACCTATTTTAACAAAGGAAAAGTAGTTGACTCCACCAATGTGTTAACAAGTGAAAAAGGATATTTCAACACGAACTCCAGTTTTTCGTCTTTCAAAACAAATGTGGTTGGCACCAATAAAGAAAAAACGCTTCGCTCAGATACACTCGTTTATAACACACGAACTGGCATTGTATATTTTGTTGCACCCACTGAAATAACAGATGTAGATGGAAACATATTTAATTATACAGAAGGTATTTACGAAACTAAAATAAAAAGCTCCAACTTATATAAAGGTATAGCAGAAACAGAGTCTTATTATCTAAAAGGGAATAAGATGAATTTGGATGACATTCGTGGGGTTTATACAGCTACAGGTAATGTTTACATGCTATCAAAAGATGAAAATATTGTAATCACAGGTCAAAAGGCTATTATGAATAAGCTTACTCAGGTAACCAAGATATTTGATAGACCGCTGCTAAAAATGATAGATGAGAAAGACACTTTATATATGACGGCCGACACATTGGTTTCTATCGATAGTGAAAACAATGCAGAAAAAAGATTACTTGCTTATTCAAATGTTAAAATTTTTAAAAAAGACTTAATAGGTCTTAGCGACTCCATCTCCTACTTTCAAGCAGATTCGATCATGACCCTCTATGGAGACCCTGTGCTTTGGTCTGGCGAAAACCAGATGTCTGGCGATACCATAGATATTTTTCTACTTAAAAAAGGGCTTGACAAAATGGTGCTTTACCCTAAAGCTTTTGTGGCTTCTTCAGACTCTGCTGAGTACTATAACCAAATAAAAGGGAGAGAGATGGTGGCTTGGTTTAAAAACGAAGGACTTGAAAAGGTAAATGTGTATGGCAATGGAGAAAGCATCTTTTTTATGAGAGACGAGAAAACCAAAAACTTGGTTGGTATGAATAACATCATTTGCAGTGATATTGTTTTAAGGTTTGAAGATCGAAAACTCACCGATGCGTCATTTTTAGTAAAGCCTGAGGGCAAGTTCATTCCTCCACAGGAGCTTAAAACATCAGATATTAAACTAAATGGTTTTATATGGAGAGGAAGCGAAAAACCACAAAAGATCGATTTGCTCGAAAATGAAATTGATCAAGAGGTAGAGGTTGAGTACCAAGAAAGCATATTAAACATACCCATAAACCTCGAGAAAAAGCGTAAAAAAAACCTGCTCAAAAAACCATCAAAAAAAGTCGACTAACTCCTGCTTGTAAACTAATTGGTAAATTACTCAAACTTACACAAAGTTAATGCGTATATTTATAAGGTGCATAATTGCATTCTATTATACGTGAAAAGCATAATATACATATTAGCCCTACTACTTGCCTCCTCATTTGCTTGGAGCCAAAGCCTCAAGGTGGTTGATTCCAATCTAAACATAGATGCGCAAGTGGGATCTTCCTCTTCCACGGTAATTAAATTTCAGAATATTTCGAACCACATACTATTAATAGAGATAGAAAAAATTAACGAAAATATAAGGTCGAGCCAAACCTCTACCTTTTGCATTAATAACGACTGTAGCGAAAACAATATTGTGTCGGGTCATACAATTATAAAACTTTATCCTGGTCAAATTTTTGATGGGTTTTCAACAACTTTAGAAACAGGGCTTGTGCCAGGCAACAGTTCGGTTAAATATTTGATATATAATTTATCAGACGTTACTGAAAGCGTTGAGGTTGAAGTTAATTACTCAATTAAAGAAAAAGCAAAAGCAGGGATACTGTTTAGCTCTGATGTAATTGAATTAAGTGATGTTTATCCGAACCCAGCTAGAGAGAAAGCTGTTTTTAATTATAATTATATAAACCCAGACAAAGAGGCTAAAGTTATCATTCATAGTGTATTAGGATCCGTAGTGAGCGAGTTTGCACTTTCACCCTATGAATCTCGATTATCTATACCTATACTTAATTACAATCCAGGTGTATATTTTTATACACTTTACATCGACAATGAAGGCGTGGCAACCAAAAAAATGGTTGTTCGAAAATAATTCAACTTTTCTTTTATAGTTTCTGTTATCATCTTTACAATTTTTATTCATTTTAAGAAGGAGTCTGCTATATTTGCACCCTTATGCGAAAAGCTGCACTTTTAAGAATTGTATTTTTCTTAGTTTTATTGTATTCAGCAACGTCATGTAGTGAGTTTAGAAAAATTCAAAAAAGTGGCGACTGGGAGCTGAAATATAATAAAGCATTAGAATATTACGAGAAAGGAGACTATTTCAGGTCTATATCTCTTTTTGAAGAGGTTCTACCCGTAACTAGGGGAAAAGCTGAAGGGGAAAAAGCTCAATTTTACTATGCTTATGCTCATTTTAAAGATAAGCAATACATTTTAAGTGCGCATTATTTCAAAACTTTTTACGAAACTTATGCAAGAAGTGAATTCGCAATGGAGGCGCAGTTTATGTATGCGTATTCTTTATATCAGGATTCACCTATTTTCTCGTTAGACCAAACAAGTACACGAGACGCAATTGATGCCTTACAAGCCTATATTAATAGAAACCCGGATTCTGAGTTTTTAAAAGAGGCAGACGAAATTATACAGGAGTTACAAGTTAAGCTCGAAACAAAGGCCTACGAAAACGCAAAAGAATACTATAAAATAGGCATGTTAAAGAGTGCAAAAGTAGCATTTGAGAACTTTGCAAAAGATTATCCCGACTCAAAGTACAACGAAGAGTTGAAATATTTAAAAATTGAGGCTATCTTTAAAGTTGCACAAAAAAGTATTCCATCAAAGCAAAAGAAAAGATATAACGAGGTAATTGAACTATACGAAGAATTCGTAGATCGTTACCCAAACAGTTCATATCAAGATCAAGCAGAAAAGTTTTATGATTCTGCCATTCATCAATTAGAAAAAAAATTATCATAAATATTATGTCATCACAAGCATCTTTAAAGACCAGAAATATTCAAGAGTTTACCAAAAACACTGAAAATGTGTATGAGTCGGTTACAATTATTTCTAAAAGAGCCCGTCAAATTTCAGCAACTGTAAAAGAAGAGTTAAGTTCTAAACTAGCTGAATTTGCTTCTACGGTAGATAATCTTGAAGAGATTTTCGAAAATCGCGAGCAAATTGAAATTTCAAGATTTTACGAGAGAATGCCTAAACCTACAAATTTAGCTACAGACGAATTTTTGGAAGACGAGCTTACGCATAGGTTAAAAGAAGAATCGGAAGAATCGGAACTTTAAGTTAGATTATTTTATTTTTACCGTATGCTCCAAGGAAAAAAAATTATTTTGGGAGTATGTGGAGGAATAGCTGCGTACAAGTCTGCCTTATTGATTAGGCTACTAAAAAAAAATGGAGCAGAGGTGCAAGTTATTATGACACCCTCTGCTCATTCTTTTATAACTCCCCTCACACTTTCTACATTAAGCAATAATCCGGTTCTAACTCAATTTCAAAAGAACGAAAGCGGGGTCTGGAACAATCATGTAGAACTTGGACTTTGGGCCGATTTAATAATCATAGCCCCAGCAACGGCTAGTACCTTATCCAAAATGGCCTATGGCCAAAGCGATAATTTATTAACAACCACCTACCTCTCTGCTCGTTGCCCGGTTATGGTAGCACCTGCAATGGATCTTGATATGTACCAGCACCCTAGCACTTATACAACACTTCAAGTGTTACATAACCATGGTGTGCTGGTAATTGATGCAGAAGAGGGCGAATTGGCAAGTGGCCTAGAAGGCAAAGGAAGAATGGCCGAACCTGAAAATATTTATGCTCAAATTAATGATTATTTTAAAAAGGATTCGAAACTGGCTGGTAAAAATATACTAATAACAGCAGGCCCAACCTATGAAGCTATTGACCCTGTAAGGTTTATTGGCAATCATTCTTCTGGCAAAATGGGATTGGAGCTAGCATTAGAAGCTCAACATAAAGGATCGCATGTAACCTTAGTTCTTGGGCCAAACAGCTTAAATACTAAATCATTTAAAGGTAAAATTATACATGTCACAAGCTCTCAAGAAATGTTTGAAGCTTGCGATAAAGTATACCCCACAACCAACATCGCCATTTTTGCAGCCGCAGTAGCAGATTATGCTCCCATTAATGTTGCAGATCAAAAAATTAAAAAACAGTCTGATAAATTAACCCTGGAACTAAATAAAACTGTTGACATTGCAAAAATGTTAGGGCAGCAGAAAAAGAAAGGGCAGTTCAATGTTGGGTTCGCTTTAGAAACAGAAAATGAAAGCGAAAATGCTCAACAAAAGTTAATCAATAAAAACTTTGATATGATTGTTCTAAACTCATTAAACGATGAGGGTGCAGGTTTCAAAGTAGATACTAATCAAATAACTATTATTGATAAACAAAATAATTCTCAAAGTTTTAAGTTAAAGTCTAAAACAGAAGTTGCTAAAGACATTTTACATGAAATTGAAACCCTCTTATAAGCTTATACTCTCCGCCCTGTTTCTAGCTTGGTTTAACCAACAAAGTTTTTCCCAAGACTTAAACTGTGACGTAGTTATTGATGCACAGAGAATTGAAACTTCGGAGACTCGAGTGTTTGAAGACATGGAACTGGCCTTTGAAAATTTTTTAAATACTCGCGATTGGTCTGCCGATGAAATTAATCCTGAAGAGCGCATCAAATGTGCTCTAACTATTACCCTTAATGAAATGCCAAGCATTGGCACATTTAAAGCTACTGTGCAAATTCGTTCAGCAAGGCCCATTTTCAACACATCATACGAATCTATTATTTTTAATTTTGCCGATAGAGACTGGTCTTTTGAATACGTAGAATCATTGCCACTGAATTTTAATGAAAACGATTATTCTACTAACTTAACATCTATGTTGGCCTTTTATGCTAATATAATAGTAGGCTTAGACTACGATTCTTTTGGCGAACTATCAGGGTCATCATACTTTCAAAAAGCACAAAATATAGTAACCAATGCCTCACAAGGCGGAAGACCAGGCTGGGGTGCACTACAAAGCACGCGTAATAGATACGCTTTGGTTAATGATATTACCAATCAACAAATAGAAGACCTTAGAATTGGCTATTATAAATATCATAGACTGGGCTTGGATGTGTTTGAAACCAACCCCGAAGAGTGTCGAAAACAAGTGTTGGAAGTGTTGGAAAGTATAAAAGCAATTAAAAACAGGTATCCAACTTCTATTTTTGTTATTAGCTTTTTTGATGCAAAATCAGAAGAACTAGTTAACATTTTTGCCGATGCAACCATTCAAGAAAAACGCAAAGCATATAACCTGCTCATTGAGCTCAACCCAATTAAAGAAGATATTTTTAAAGAAATACTGAATTAGATTCCAGAACCAATACCTTAGATTTTTAGAAGCAAGGTTCGGTCTCTTTTTCCTTATACTTTTGATGGCAAGTTAAACCCGGATTATGCAATAGAATTCGTAATGAGAAGACAAAATGCAGTAAATCAGAAGTTTATATTCGAAAAGCATAGCACCGCTATGGTTAAGAGGATAAACTTAGTAAAACGACTGATTTGCAGCAGTTTGTATTAGTAATAGAATTTCTATTGCATATTTCGGGTTAAATATTGTTAAATTTCATTTCATAAAATTTATTAATTTACATTTGACATATCAGCTACTTTCTATTGCCTAATATCTAAAAATCTAACAGCCCTGCATGCTAACCAAGCTTATCATACAAAACTATGCCCTTATCGAATCTCTTGAAATGAGCCCTGCAAAAAGGCTTAATGTTATTACAGGTGAAACGGGTGCAGGCAAGTCTATAATGTTAGGTGCCCTTGGCCTGCTTTTGGGTAAGCGAGCTGATACCAAAGCGCTGCTAAACGAAGGGCATAAATGTATTATAGAAGGCCTTTTTAATATCGAAAACTATGATTTAGTTCCTTTTTTTAGGGAGGAGGATTTAGATTATGAAGAGGATACTCTTATTCGAAGAGAAATAACCCCAGCCGGAAAATCAAGAGCATTTGTAAACGATACACCAGTAACACTTGATACCCTCAAAAGACTTGGTAGCTATTTAATGGATGTTCATTCTCAAAATGAAACTTTACAATTAGGGGCAGCAGACTTTCAGCTCGATATAATTGATTCGTTTTCTGAAAGCCAAGATTTGGCTACCTCGTACCAACGGCTTTACACTGACTTTAAGAAAAAAGAAGAGGCCTATAATCAATTATTGCTTGACGGAGACAGCCTAAAAAAAGATGCGGACTATAATGCTTTTCTACTAAATGAACTTAACCAACTTAGCCTAAATGCACAAGAGCAAGTGCCCTTGGAAGAAGAGCTTAACGTATTAGAAAATGCTGAAGAGATAAAGCAAAAGCTTAATGAAGCATTAGTCAGTTTAAATGATACAGAGTTTGGTGGCCTTGAACGGTTACAATCTGCAAAATTGGTGCTCAAACAACTTTCAGGATTTGGCCCTCAATTCGAAAAATTAGATAACCAGTTTGAGCAGGCCTTTATTGAATTAAAGGAACTTGTGCGCGACCTTGAAAATGAGGAAGATGGCATTTCTGTTGATTTTGAAAGAACAGAAGAGGTACAGCAACGATTAAGTAATATTTATCAGTTGCAAAAAAAACATCAAGTAAATTCTATAGAAGAATTGCTCAAGATTCAAGAAACATTAGAAGAAAGAAATTTTGCAACTAGTAATTTGGATGAGGCTAAAGAAAAAGCAAAAAACATAACTGAACAAGCAGAGAAAGAAGCAATGAAACTAGCCAAGCAGCTAAGTAACAGTAGGCTAAAAAGTATAAATGCATTTACAAGCTCTATCAAATCTCTTCTTAATCCTTTAGGCATACCAGATGCCAACATAATCGTTCAAACTGAACTCAAGCCTCTTGGACGAAGAGGTATTGATGATCTTATAATTTTATTTAGTGCCAATAAAGGAGTTGCTCCTCAATCGTTAAAGTTAGTAGCTTCAGGAGGTGAATTTTCACGATTAATGTTTTGTATAAAATACTTACTAGCTGATAAAACTGCTCTGCCTACACTTGTATTTGACGAAATTGATACGGGTATTTCTGGTGAAATTGCACTTAAAATGGGTGCTATGATGCAGAAAATGGCAGAAAATCATCAAGTGGTAACCATAAGCCATCTACCTCAGATCGCAGCCAAAGGCGATACTCACTATTATGTATATAAGGACAACTCTTCAACTAGAGCCATTAGTAGTATTAGAAAATTATCGAATGAGGAAAGCATAGATGCCATTGCCAAAATGATTGGTGGAGATAGTGCCTCAGAAAATGCATACAAAAGTGCTCGAGAGTTGATGCAGAGCTAATTCAGATTCAGGCCATAAGTAAAAATCCCCCGAACTGATAGCAATTAAGTCTATCGCCCGAAGGATTTTTCTTCTATTAGTTGGCTTGTTGATTCAAAAGAACAGACATTTTAAAGATAAACAAAATCGAAATCGTTGAGCTGTAACTTTAGGCGTTAAGCAGCATTAAATTAGGGTTGGTCTATCGAATTAGGCTTGCATTAATAATTAGCCTCATTGTCTTATTTTAAAACGAAAAAAAGAGAAGGAGTTCTAACCAACATTGTTATTCTTATTACCTTTAACTTCTATGAGCAAACCTACCAAAAAACTATTTTTACTAGATGCCTATGCCTTAATTTATAGAGCCCATTTTGCCTTTAGCAAAAATCCTAGAATAAGTTCAAAAGGGTTGAATACGGGTATTATGATGGGTTTTACTAACTCAATGCTGGAAATTATTAATAAGCAAAAGCCCACTCATATGGCAGTAGCTTTTGATACACCAAAGCCAACATTTCGGCATATTCAATACCCGGCCTACAAAGCCCATAGAGATGCCACTCCTGAGGATATAAAAATTGGAGTGCCTTATGTAAAGCAAATTATTGAGGCCTTTGGAATACCGATTGTAGAAAAAGAAGGGTTCGAAGCGGATGATGTGGTAGGCACCATTGCTAAACAGGCTGCTAAAGAAGGATTTGAAGTTTTTATGATGACCCCCGATAAAGATTTTGCTCAGTTAGTGGAAGAGAATATCTACTTGTATAAACCAGCTTTTATGGGCAATGCAGTTGCGATAATGGGTGTTCCTGAGGTATTAGAAAAGTGGGATATTGAACGAATCGATCAGGTCAGAGACATACTTGGTTTGCACGGAGATGCCTCTGATAATATACCGGGCATTCCAGGAGTTGGAGCCAAGACAGCGGTAAAGTATTTGAAAGCCTATGGCTCCATTGAGGGCTTGCTTAAAAACGTACACGAGCTTAAAGGAAAGGCCAAAGAGAATGTCGAAAATTTTGGAGAACAAGGTCTTTTATCAAAAGACCTTGCCACCATTAAGATTGATGTGCCGGTTGACTATTCCTTTGATGAAATGGAATACAATGGACCTGATGAGGAAAAGGTAAAAGTACTTTTTGAAGAATTAGAGTTTAGAACCTTAACCCAACGATTATTCGGAGGAGAATCAGAGTCAAAGAAAGCATCATCCAAGCCTGCTAGTGCACCCCAACTCTCCATGTTTGGAGGCGGAGAGTCATCTGACGATGCCGCCCCAACTGAAGAGAAACCTAGAGAAACCATTGAAACTAAAGAGCATAACTACCACCTCATTCAATCGGCTGATGAAGCCAAATATTTAGTTGACTACCTGCTTTTGCAAAAAGAATTCTGTTTCGATACAGAAACAACCAACATAAGTGCAGTTGAAGCAGAACTTGTTGGGCTTTCTTTTAGTTATGTAACTGGAGAAGCATATTATGTACCGGTAAGTGAAAATTTCGAAGAAGTTAAAGAGCTGTTAGCAATTTTTGAACCTGCTTTCAAAAGCGAATCCATTCGCAAAATTGGGCAGAATTTAAAGTATGATATTCTCGTGCTCAAAAAATATGGCGTTGATGTAAAAGGGCCATTATTCGATACCATGCTGGCACATTATTTAATAGACCCCGATTCTAAGCATGGTATGGACGTGTTGGCAGAACAGTTTTTAAACTACACACCAGTTTCTATAAAAACACTAATTGGTGGTCGTAACCTACCAAAAACAATGCGTGATGTGCCACTTGATAAAATTACAGAATATGCAGCCGAAGATGCTGATATCACACTGCAATTAAAAGAAAAAATTGAGCCTCTTATTACTGACCCTAACATTATTAAATTATTAGATGAGGTAGAGCTTCCACTTGTGCAAGTATTAGCTAATGTAGAGTTTAATGGAGTTAAAATTGATGAAAGTGCTTTAAAAACGATGTCAGGAGAACTAGAACAAGAATCGGTTAAAGTACGAGATCGAATTTATGAATTGGCTGGAGAAGAATTTAATATTGCTTCCCCAAAACAATTGGGCATTATTCTATTCGATAAACTCAAACTGGTTGAAAAACCAAAAAAGACCAAAACAGGGCAATATGCTACAGGAGAAGAAATTTTATCTCGATTAGAGAATCAACATGAGATTGCGAGAAAAATATTGGAGTTCAGAGAGCTTCAAAAACTCAAATCAACTTATGTAGATGCTTTGCCACAGATGGTGAGCAGCTATGACGGGCTTATCCATACAAATTACAGCCAAACGGTAGCTGCCACAGGGAGGTTAAGCTCGCTTAACCCTAATTTGCAAAACATACCTATAAGAACACCAAAAGGGCGTGAGATTAGAAAGGCTTTTATACCAACTGCTAGTGACCGCGTCATTTTGTCGGCCGATTATAGCCAAATAGAGCTGCGTATTATGGCGGCCTTTGCCGGGGATAAGCATATGACTGAAGCCTTTAAAAATGGAAGAGACATTCACGCCACAACAGCTAGCAAAATCTTTAAAGTACCGTTAGAGGATGTTACTAGTGAAATGCGTAGCAAAGCAAAATCGGCTAACTTCGGCATTATCTATGGAATTTCCGCCTTTGGTTTATCTCAAAACATGAATATTCCTCGTAAGGAAGCAGCCGAAATAATAGAAAGCTATTTTACAGAATTTCCTGCCATAAAATCTTACATGGATAAAGTTGTAAATGATGCTCGAGATAATGGCTATGTGTCAACCGTGTTGGGCAGAAAACGGTATTTGAGAGATATAAATTCTAGAAATGCCGTAATGAGAGGTTTCGCGGAGAGAAATGCCATTAATGCACCAATTCAAGGCACTGCTGCTGATATTATAAAAGTAGCCATGATTAATATTGATAAGTGGATGCAGAAAGAGAACCTCCAGTCCAAAATGATAATGCAGGTGCATGATGAATTGGTTTTTGATGTACCTAAAAGTGAAATAGAGTTGATGAAATCAACTATTGAAACATTGATGAAGGATGCCCTTCCCATTGAGGTGCCAATGGAAGTAGGCATGGGTGTTGGAGCCAATTGGTTAGAAGCGCATTAACTAAATTAATGAGTTAAAAACAGCTTATTTCGCAGAGCTTAATGAGTATTTTGATAGATACTAAAATAAAATCTTAAAAACATTTACAATAATCCAATATTAGTCTATATTAGCCCCAAGTTAGGTGTTAAGCATATAAGATAGACTATACACCTATTCTAAAACACAATTTTGAGACGCAATAATAATTATGGGAAGACCATCTACAAAACCAAAAAAGTTAAAAGACGGATATTATATTGAAGTTAGGAATAAAGGAGCCAAGTCTGGTTTAAAAATTAGACGAGAAACTGAAGCTCAAATGCTATTTGCAAAGAAAAGCTACGATAAAACCAAGGATGTTATTATAATTGGTGAAGTGCAAAATGGCAAGCCAGTAAAAAAAGAAAAGAAAGAGAAAAAAGAGAAAAAAGAAAGTAAATGATATTATCTACTTTCATCTTTTAAAAAAACAGGTCTGTTTTTAACAGGCCTGTTTTTTTAGGCCCTTAAATAAGTACTGCGTGACCATTGGCTATTGAATGAACTCTATTCCTTTAATCTGCTAGCAAAGGCCTTCCTGAATTTCTCCATTTTAGGCCTAATCACAAATTGGCAATACCCTTGATTGGAGTTTTGCAAATAATAATTTTGGTGATACTCTTCAGCTGGGTAATAGGTGGTTGCTTCCGTAATTTCTGTAATAATTGGGTCTATAAAAGCTTCAGATTTATTCAATTCTTCCTTATATTTTTCTGATAGTTGCTTTTGCTCTTCATTCATAAAAAATATTACAGATCTGTATTGTGTTCCCTTATCTGCTCCTTGCTGGTTTAATGTGGTAGGATCATGTGTTTGCCAAAAAACCTCTAATAATTCCTTAAAAGAAATAATAGTAGAATCAAAAACAATACGAGCTACTTCTGCATGGCCTGTTGTACCTGAGCACACTTGCTCGTAGGTTGGGTTAGCAATACCTCCACCCATATAACCAGCCTTTATCGACAGCACACCTTTAAGTTCTTGAAAAACGGCCTCCACACACCAAAAGCAACCTGCGCCAAAAATGGCTTCTGTACTACCTTGTAATTGAGTGTTATTTTTTCCCATAATTAAAAGAGGAACGCTAAGAAAAATAGAATTATGCTAACTCAGCAAGCACTGTTCTTCCTCCCTTAGTTTTAGTACCATGATGCACTAAAATAGTGGAGTTTAGAGGCAGAAAAACATCTACGCGCGACCCAAATTTTATAAATCCATACTCATGGCCTTGCTCAATTTCACTTCCTTCGCTTACATACCACTTTATTCTTCGAGCCATAGCACCTGCAATTTGCCTAACCAATACATCAATGCCGTTTTCAGTGCTCAGCACCATGGTGGTACGCTCGTTATCAGTAGATGATTTCGGGTGCCAAGCTACTAAATTTTTGCCTGGGTGGTATTTAAAGTATTTTACAAAACCAGATAAGGGAGCTCTATTTACATGTACGTTGGTAGGCGACATAAAAATAGATACTTGAATTCTTTCATCCTTAAAAAACTCATTCTCAACTGTTTTTTCTATTACCACAACTTTGCCATCTGCTGGAGCCAAAATATGCTTGCCATTATTAGAAATAACTACATGGGGGTTTCTAAAAAATTGAAGTATTACTAAATAGAGAGCAATCGATACGATTATACTTAAATTAATAATTTGCTCCGAAGGTTTTATCCCATAGGTTACCACAAAATTCAATATTACCAAAAGAAGTAAAAGAACACTTAACAGTTTTCTTCCTTCTTTATGAATTCTCATTTTTAGCATATTAATATTTGATATTTTCTTCACCCCTGATTCGAGTAATAAAGTGCAAAACTACAAATTCTATATTCAATTATATGGGTTCGCGGCTGAACTTACTCTATATCAAGCTAATAAAAGCAGCCACAAATGGGCTTGCAAGCAATAATCCATCAAACCTATCTAAGAAACCGCCATGGCCAGGAATGCTATTCCCCGAGTCTTTAATTGCAATGCTCCTTTTAAATAAAGACTCAACTAAGTCACCATAAATACCTCCGATTACAATTAAGCCTGCTGCTACAAACCATTGAACAAGGCTTAAGTCGTTAAAATACATTGAAAATCCGTAGGCAAATACTAAGGCTAATAAAGCGCCCCCAATGCTTCCTTCCCACGTTTTTTTAGGAGAAACTCGTTCAAATAGTTTCTTTTTGCCAAATAGTATGCCCGAAAAATAGGCACCGGTATCACTTGCCCATAAAATAAACAGCATTCCTAGAACTATCTGAAAACGATATTCCCCGGAGTCGAACGCAATTACACTCAATAAAGAAAAAGGTACTGTTACATATATAATTCCTAAAAACGTATAGGCCACTTGAGTAAAAGGCTTGGCATCCTTTTTATACAATTTAATTAAAAAAACTGAAGCCAAAAATGGAAACAAAAGAAGCAAATATTTTAAGGGCAGCACACTTGCTTGAACTAGAAACGATATCGTAAATAAACCTGCCCCAATTACCGACCCCCAAATCTTTAGAGGGGCCATATCATCCATTATAGCAAGTTTATAAAACTCCCAAAGCGTTAAAGAGCTTATAATAAAGAAAACGATGAAATAACCCCACATTCCCAAATATAGGCCACCAATAATTGCAATAGCGCCTACTAAAGCAGTTACCATCCTTTGACCTAACGAGCTAAACTTCTTCGAATTTGATGTCATCTTCTATAATCTTCAATGCGGTTAATACAGCTTCTGCTTATACATGAACTTCAAGCTGCCCAAAAATATCATAAGCAGAGTCTTTCTTATTCATGATAATGGCATTAATTCCTTTTTGATCTAAAATATCTTTTACAATCTCTGCCCGATAGGGTAATTTAGATTCATATACTTTAGACCATTTACTCACTTAAAGCCTCCTTTTTAACATTTCTCTGAAAAGCGAATAACAATAATATGAGTACTATGGCAGAAATTAAAACTTGATACCAAAGTATTGACTCCTCCGAGTCAATATCATAGTCAATTTTGCCTAGTTGATGCATATAAACTGCTACCACGGCAATTCCATTATTAAAAAAATGGGCAAGCATAGCATATGATAATTTGCCAGAAAAATAATAGAGATAGCCAAATAATACTCCAAGCATCATTCGTGGAAAAAGGCCATAAAACTGCATGTGAATAGCACCAAAAATAAAGGCTGCAACCCAGATGGCTACATGAATATTTTTTGTAATTCGGAATAAATGGTTTTGAATGAGTCCTCGAAACACCAATTCTTCTCCTATTGCTGGAATCACGGCAATCACTATTATACCAACTAAAAATGCTCCAAACGAATCAAATTCAATTAAAAACTCGGTTATAACCTTCATTTTTTCTTCCATTGCTTGAAGGGCAGCTTCAACACTTGATAAAAAGGCCGGTAATTTAATCTGCTGGTTCCACTCACCAATTGGTGAGTTAACCACCACAAAAAAAACTACAATTAAAAAAGTAAAAATAATTGGTTGAACGGAGGCTTTAGATTGCCCAAAATTTAAAGGCAGCTTAAACATTTTTGAATAAATAAGCCAGGGTATAAATATTAGTCCAAAGGCCGAGCCTACTCCTTGGATAATCATTAAAGGAACTTTAACGTTAGGTTTGTTTACAGGATCGACCATCGCCTCAAATAATTCCATAATGGAGCCATCAAAAAATGGTAAGGCTGCAAAAGCTCCAACAAATACACCAACTAGTTGAAACCCTAGTAAGCTACCAACCAAGGAAATTATTAGGAGTTTCCATGGCCCGAGGTGAGGTGCAAATGGTGTTACTGCTGCGTTATTCATGCCTGCTTGTTTGAAGCAAAAATAAGCCGATTATTGATTTATAAAAGGTATAACTTTGCAAGTATTCGCAAAAAAATTAGTTATGGTTAAAATTGGCAACCTCGAAATTGGAGAATTCCCTCTCTTATTGGCTCCCATGGAAGACGTTAGCGACCCTCCTTTTAGAGCTGTTTGCAAAGAAAATGGAGCTGACCTCATGTACACAGAGTTTATTTCTGCTGAAGGCTTAATTAGAGACGCTTTTAAGAGTGTTCAAAAGCTAGATGTGTACGACTACGAACGGCCTATTGGGATTCAAATATTTGGCGATAAAATTGAGTCTATGAGATTGGCTGCTGCTATCGCGGAAGAAGCAGAACCTGAATTAATAGATATCAATTATGGCTGCCCAGTAAAAAAAGTAGCCATGAAAGGGGCTGGAGCTGGCATTTTAAAAGACATCCCTAAAATGCACGCAATGACATCCGAAATTGTAAAGCAAGTAGAGTTGCCTGTTACAGTTAAAACAAGACTTGGTTGGGACGATAATTCTATTGAAATAGTTGAAGTAGCCAAACGATTGCAAGAAGCGGGCATAAAAGCCCTTACTATTCATGGCCGTACAAGGCAACAAATGTACAAGGGAGAAGCTGATTGGAGCATGATTGCTGCCGTGAAAAATGATCCTGAGATTGAAATTCCCATATTTGGAAACGGAGACATTGATTCTCCTGAAAAGGCCCTTGAATATAAAGAAAAATATGAAGTAGATGGCATTATGATTGGCCGAGCTGCTATAGGAAACCCATGGATATTTAATGAAATAAAGCATTTTATGGCAACAGGTAACCATCTCGCCCCTCCTACAATTGAAGAAAGAGTTGAAGTCGTGAAAAAGCACCTTGCTTTCTCAATTGAGTGGAAACATGGTAAGACAGGTATTTTTGAGATGCGTAGGCACTATACCAATTATTTTAAAGGCATACCAAATTTTAAACCTTTTAGAACAAAGCTAGTAGAGCTAGACGATGAAGCTCAGATAATGGAATTATTGGATCGAATCTCAGAAGAATTCAAAGATGCCTCGATCATAGCATGACAATAGCTAAAAATCAGAACAAGACTCTAGCTTGGGTCTTGCTAATCATTCTTACACTAATTTGGGGCACCTCGTTTATACTTATAAAACGTAGTTTACTGTCGTTTAGTGCCGCAGAAGTAGGTGCCTTACGAATGTTTACAGCAGGTATCGTGCTTCTTCCTATTGCTATTCGCAATTTCAAAAAAGTGCAAGGCAAAAATTGGGGGTCTTTATTTATTATTGGCTTCTTGGGTAGTTTTATACCCGCCTTTTTGTTTGCCAAAGCAGAAACTAATTTAGATAGCTCATTAGCGGGCGTATTAAATGCGCTTACTCCCATTTTTGTGCTGATTATGGGCGCCTTATTGTTTGCTCAAAAGTTTTCAAAATCGCAGGTCATAGGTATAATAATTGGCTTTCTAGGTACCAGTTTTCTAGTATTTGCAGGGTCTTATGGTTCTTTATCAACATTAAATCTTTATGGCTTATTTGTAGTACTAGCTACCATTTGTTATGGCCTAAATGCCAATGTAATAAAATATAGGGTGGTGGGTCTTAGTGCTCTAACCATCACAAGTATTTCGTTAGGCATGGTTACTCCAATTGCTTGTATTTATCTAGTTTTTTTTAGTGATGTAGTTCAACAAGTATTACAAGAACCCGAAGCAAGAGTTTCATTAATTTACGTGTCAGTTTTAGGGGTAATGAGCACTGCAATTGCCATGGGCTTATTTAATAAGCTAATACAAATTACCAATCCCATATTTACTAGTTCTGTTACCTACCTGATACCTATAGTGGCAGTTTTTTGGGGTTTATGGGATGGAGAAATTCTGCTAGTTGGTCATTACTTGGGAATGTCAGGCATTCTTATTGGTGTTTACATCGCTAATCAAAAGAAATTCTAAATGTTATTTTCTGAGTATTCTCAATTAATTTCTTTACTTTTCAGTAATTTTTAATTGATGATAGCACGACTTTTAAGCACCGGCATTACCCCTTCTTTAGATTTTGAGGAATCTATACGGGTTAAGCTAATTAATGTAGTGTCTCTAGTTTTTTTTACCCTTCTCCTATTTTTTATGGTGCTCCACACCTTTTACACTAAAAAATATGAAGTTGTATTTGTGCAAGCGGGTTTTGCACTTATGGTTCCCCTTATCTACTATTTACATCATACAAAAAGATATAGTGGAGCTAAATTTATCTTCTTTGCAATTCTAAATTTGGTTCTTTTTATAATGTCTATGTTTTTATTGCCGGGTAAGGGTGTTGAAAATTTTTATATTGGCATCATAATATTAGTCCTCATATTAGTGAGTAATAATGTTTGGGTGTATTTTCTAACTAGCATCGTTGTTATTTTATATATAGCCCCACATGTTTACCTTAATCCTTATCCGGTAGAAAACTATTCTTTTATCACTTCCATTACTGCTATAATATCCATTGTTCTTTCAGTTAGATTTTTTATTTTAATTCAAAACCAGTTTAAAGAAAGGTTAAAAATTCAGAATAGTAGACTAGAAAAACTCAACCTTGAAAAAAGTGATTTAATGAAAATAGTGGCACACGACTTAAAAAGCCCACTAACTCAAATTAAAGGTTTGGTGTCTATTTTAGAGCTTAGTGACAATCAACTAAATCAGGAGCAAAAACTACTAATTGACAAAATTAAAGGTGTTACAGATAGCCAACACAAGCAAATAACTGGTTTTTTAGATGCAGAATATTTTGAAAATAGTTACGAAGATGTTGTGCTGGAAAAGGTGCTTATCAGAAAAATTGTTGAAACCGTGCTAGATGGTATCTTAGCACAAGCTATTGCTAAAGGCATTAGACTCACTTATATTAAAAATACAAAAAGGAACTTAACCATAAACGGAAGAGAAGTGTGGTTATATAAAATTATCTCAAATTTGGTTTCTAACGCTATTAAATTTTCACATTCTGGTACAGAAATTACCATTGAGGTAAAATCGACCCAAGAGGACGTGCTCATATTGGTTAAAGACCAAGGGCTAGGGATAAACAAAGAAGAAATAAGCATTATTTTCGAAAAAAACCAAAAGTTAAGCACCCCACCAACTGCCAATGAAAGCTCCTCTGGCCTTGGACTCTATATTGTTAAAAAATATGTTAACGAACTGCAAGGGCGAGTTTGGGTTGAAAGCGAAGAAGGGAAAGGTTCTACCTTTTTTGTAAAAATTCCGCTATTTTCTAGGGGCAGAGCTTAGAATAAGGAGCCTTTGGCTAGAGTTGTATGCTATACCAAGTTTATACCTTCCAAGGCAATTTTGCTGTGTTAAATAAGGACAAATGGTTTCAATCTGTCTTTCGGAATACTCTGAATTCTTAGATTAATTCAATTTAGTTCGCTATATTTCAAAAATCAATGCTATCTAAACTTTTTAATATAGGCTACTCAAAGTCCTTAAATTTTGAGGAAGAAATCAAAGTAGGGCTTCTCAATGCTTTTTCGTTTATATTTTTATCCTTAGCACTTTTTTTTGTTATTTATAATGTTTTCTATACACGTCAATATACACTTGCTATTATTGAGGCTATTATTAGTTTAATCATCCCCTCGATTGTTTGGTTTCAATATAAACAAAAGTATTATTTAGCCAGAGTTATATTTTTTGTATTAGCTCATGCCATTATTTTCTCTACTTCTGTTTTTTTAAACCCCGGTAAAAGAATCGAATATTTCTACCTCGTTATCATTATGCTATTAATGATTCTTGCACGTAAAGCAATATGGACCTATTTGTTGGTTTTTTTAGATGTAATGCTATTCTTTGTTCCTCAAGCTCTTTTTAATGTCTATCCATCAGAGTCATTTCCATATGCAAATTCCATTGTTCTTACTATTTCAACGGTATGGGTACTCCAGTCTTTTATAAAGATTCAAAAGCAGTATCGTGCCAAGTTAAACTCTCAAAATAACAAGCTAGCTATTCTTAATAAGGAAAAGAATGATTTAATGAGTATAGTAGCCCACGATTTAAAAACCCCTTTGGCTCAAATAAAAGGGCTAATCTCAATATTGGAATTTGAAGGAAGCCAATTAAACAAAGAGCAAGTTGAACTCATAGACAAAATAAAGGGTGTAACCGATGACCAACATAAACAAATAAGTTCATTTTTAGATGTGAAAGCTCTAGAAGAGAAAGTTGATCAAATTACTTATAAAAAGTTTGATGTTGTTGCAAACATTAAGCAGATGATTGCTGAAATGTCAACCTTATCGAATTCAAAAAATATAATAGTTACCGAGCAATATGCTGCTAATACTATAGACGTTTATGGAAGTGAAGAAGGGTGGTGTAAAATCATTTCTAACCTATACTCCAATGCCATCAAATATTCTCATGCAAATTCTGCTATCTCCTTAAGAATAGAGTTGGTGAACGATCAATTACTTTTTGTTATAAAAGATGAAGGGCAAGGGTTTAAAAAAGAGGACCTGGAACAAGTTTTCACTAAAAACCGAGTCCTTAGTGCTAAACCTACGTTAGGTGAGTCTGCTTCAGGTGTGGGGCTCTACATTGTTAAAAAATATGTAGATATGATGGATGGTAAAATTTGGTTAGAAAGTGAAGAAGGTAAAGGGGCTGCTTTTTTTGTAAAACTACCTACCGAGATATAATCTAATAACTAGAGTTAGACCTTGGGTTTGTATTAATTTTACCCTCTCAAACTTAAGAAATTTTTCATGTTAATTCCTCTCAAAAAGCATATAAAAGTACTAAGTGTATCAGTCCTTTTCTTTGCTTGCTCACCCCCAACTACACCAGAAATAGAACCTATGAAAATAGTTGACCACCACACCTTTGCTAAACCTGAAATAGCTGTAATAACTCACTTAAACTGGGATGCCGATATCAATTTTAACACCAAAACCATTTCGGCCGAGGCAACTCTTTCTATAACAAAGTCAAAGGATGCCAAAGAAATTATTTTAGACATAAATGGTCTGTCAATAGCATCGATTAAAGATGAAAACGGGAAAGGCTTAACCTTTGAAATAGGGAAAGAAAAACCTTTTCATGGAAGTCCTCTAACAGTTCATCTCAAAAATAATACTCAAAAAATTAGCATAAGATATAGCACAATCGCAGGTGCCGAAGCTTTGCAATGGCTTAACCCTAAGCAAACTGCAGACGAAAAATACCCCTTTTTATTTACACAGTCACAAGCAATTTTAGCCAGAAGCTGGGTGCCAATCCAAGATTCCCCCGGCATTCGATTTACCTATAATGCTCACGTAAAAGTACCTGAAGGCATGCTTGCACTTATGAGCGCCACAAACCCCACTAAGGTTTCTGATAACGGAGTGTATGATTTTGTAATGGACAAACCAATTCCCGCCTATTTACTAGCTTTAACAGTAGGCGATATTAGGTATCAGAAACTAAGTGAGCGTACCGGAGTTTACGCAGAACCTTCAGTAATTCAAGCAGCAGCCTATGAATTTGCGGATATGGAGCAAATGGTAGAAGCTGCCGAAAAGTTATACGGCCCATACCAATGGGAGGTATACGATTTAATCGTGTTGCCTCCTAGTTTCCCTTTTGGTGGCATGGAAAACCCAATGCTTACGTTTGCTACACCAACTATTTTGGCAGGCGATAGATCCTTGGTTTCGTTGGTAGCACATGAGCTGGCACATTCATGGTCGGGCAATTTAGTAACTAATGCCACCTGGGACGATTTTTGGCTTAACGAAGGCTTTACGGTATATTTCGAACAACGAATTATGGAAGCAGTTTACGGCTATGATTATGCAGAAATGCTTGCCTTATTGAGTTTGCAAAATTTAAAAGAGGAAGTAGAAACAATACTAACAGGTGATCACCCAGAAGATACTAAGCTAAAATTAAACTTAGAAGGAAGAACCCCTGATGATGGCATGACTGCAATTGCCTATGATAAGGGATATTATTTTTTAAGGCTGTTGGAAGAAAAAGTGGGTAGAGAAAAATTCGATGCTTTTCTCAAAGACTATTTCACCTCTAATGCTTTTCATTCAATGACAACAGAGGAGTTTATTTCTCAATTAAATGTGAAACTATTTGAGAAAAATGGAATTCCTGTTGACGAAAATTTATACAACGAATGGATTTTTGGGCAAGGGCTCCCGGCTAATTGTCCTCAACCGGTGTCGGATCGGTTTACTAATGTTGAAAGGGTTGTAGAAGATTGGATTAATGGCACCACCATTGAAGAGCTTTTTACACCTGAAGATTTAATGGCACAAACATGGAGTTCGCATGAATGGTTACATTTTTTAAGAAGTTTACCAGAGGATCTCAATAAAGAGAAAATGGCCAAACTCGATGCAGTATTTCAATTCACCTATTCTCGAAATTCAGAAATTTTAGCTGCTTGGATGGTTCTTGTAATAAAGCACCAATATAACTCTGGCTATGAAAACTTAGAAAATTTTTTAGTTAACACAGGAAGGCGAAAATTCCTATCACCGCTCTACGCTGAAATGGCAAAAACGGAAACAGGCTTAGTAATGGCGAAAGCAATTTATGAAAAAGCGAGGCCTAATTATCACTTTGTGGCGTCAAGTACTATAGATAAAATGTTAGATTGGAAAGATTAAAAAAACCTATGAAAACTAAAGAAATTAACGGCCACCCATTTGTAGAATACTCGCGAGACACCTATGAGCCCGAAGAGATGGCAGAACGTTCAGCTACTTACTATCATTGGCTAGATACACGTAGAACGGTTCGTGACTATTCTGACAAACCAGTGCCAAAGCAAGTAATAGAACATATTATAAAATCAGCTTCTACCGCACCCTCTGGTGCGCATAAGCAACCTTGGGTATTTTGCGTGGTATCTAACCCTGACTTAAAAAAGAAAATTAGGGTTGCTGCTGAAGAAGAGGAAAAAGAAAGTTATGCCAGACGCATGAGCGATGAATGGCTAGAGGACTTAGAGCATTTAGGTACTAATTGGGAAAAGCCGTTTTTAGAAGTGGCGCCTTACTTAATTATTGTATTTAAAAAAGCATACGACTTTGATGAAAATAACGAAAAAACCAATAATTATTACGTAAATGAATCAGTTGGTTTGGCCAGTGGTTTTTTGCTAACAGCCATCCATAATGCAGGCTTAGTGGGCTTAACACATACACCAAGCCCAATGGCATTTTTATCTAAATTATTAAACCGCCCAGCCAACGAAAGGCCGTTTTTGCTAATCCCGGTTGGGTATCCGGCTGATGAAACCTATGTGCCTCAACTAACACGGAAACCAATAGAGGAGGTGAGTGTTTTTTATGATTGAATAAATGAAAGCTATTCTTCAAACTGAATTTGGAAACGCAAGTACGCTCTACATAGGTGAAACTAAATTGCCTAAATTAAACCCTGATGAGGTACTGATTGAAGTATACTATGCTGCACTTAACAGAGCCGATATTCTCCAAAGAGAAGGCAAGTACCCGCCACCTGAAGGAGAATCTACAATATTAGGATTAGAGGCTTCAGGCGTTATTAAAGCCATAGGAAAGGAGGTTACAGGCTTTGCCGAAGGAGACGAAGTTATGGCCTTACTGGCTGGTGGTGGGCAAGCCGAATTTGTGGCAGTTAATGAGAAATTGGTAATGAAAGCCCCAACCAATATTACACTTGAACAGGCTGCAGCCATACCCGAAGTATTTTTAACTGCCTACCAAGCATTATTTTTTGAAGGGAATACCCAATCAAAAGACAAAGTACTAATCCATGCTGGGGCGAGTGGAGTAGGTACAGCAGCTATTCAATTAGCAAAATCTATACAATGTACCGTTATTACTACTTCATCAACTGAAAAGATTGCCACATGTAAAAAATTAGGAGCCGATTTAACCATTGATTACCGTATTAAAGACTTTGCAGAAGAAATTGAGACATTCACCGCTTCGAATGGAGTTAATATAATCCTCGATTTTATTGGAGCTCCCTATTTCAAACAAAACCTAAAAAGTATTGCGGTGGACGGAACCCTTATGATGATTTCTGTAATGGGTGGAGTGAAATTAGAAGATGTTAACCTCTACCCCATTCTTCAAAAAAGAATATCAATAAAAGGA
>JAKISE010000107.1 GCA_021648745.1 Cyclobacteriaceae bacterium | reverse complement strand
GATTAGCATCCCTGACGGAGTAACACTTTCTGTAGTAGGAAATGTAGTTACATTTAAGGGACCTAAAGGGGAGCTTTCTCAGGAAATTGATGCTGAGTTTAAGCTTGAAGAAAAAGAAGGTACTTGTGTTATTAAGAGACCAACAGAGCAAAAAAGACATAGAGCCCTGCATGGTCTTTATAGATCTTTATTAAATAATGCTGTAATTGGTGTTTCTGAAGGATATAAAAAGGAGTTAGAACTTATAGGTGTTGGTTACAGAGCCAATGTACAAGGCAATTTACTTGACCTTACATTAGGGTATTCTCATAACATTATATTTCAAATTCCTACAGAGGTAAAAGTTAGTGCTGAAAGTGCTAAAGGTAAAGCTCCAATGGTGGTTCTTGAAAGTAATGATAAGCAATTAATTGGGCAGGTAGCTGCTAAATTAAGATCACTTAGAAAAATTGAACCTTATAAAGGTAAGGGTATCAAGTTTGTAGGTGAAGTTATTAGAAGAAAAGCAGGTAAAACTGCCGCTAAATAATTGACAAGATGAAATTAACGAAGTCAAATAGAAGATTAAGAATACGTAGAGGTATCCGAAATAAAATAGTCGGAACTTCTGAACGTCCTAGACTTTCAGTATTTAAAAGCAATAAGGCTGTCTATGCTCAATTAGTAGATGATTCTAATGGTCATACAGTAGCTGCAGCTAACTCAATAGAGTTAGGCGCAAAAGCAAGTAATATAGAAAACGCAAAACAAGTAGGAAGTAAATTAGCCGAACGTGCTAAAGCTGCTGGTGTTGCAAATGTATTGTTTGATAGAAGTGGTTACCAATACCACGGAAAAGTTAAAGCATTGGCTGATGGCGCTCGAGAGGGTGGCCTTAAATTTTAATAAGTATGTCGCAAAGTAATATTAGAGCAATAAAAGCCAGTGAAATTGACCTTCAAGAAAAGGTTGTTTCTATCAACCGTGTTGCTAAGGTTGTTAAAGGTGGTAGAAGATTTAGTTTTTCTGCAATTATAGTGGTAGGCGATGGTAAAGGTGTTGTTGGATACGGATTAGGTAAAGCTAATGAAGTTGTTGATGCCATTGCAAAAGGAGTAGATGATGCTAAGAAAAACTTAGTTAAGGTTCCTTTATTTAGAAATACAGTACCTCATGATGCTATTGGTAAATATAGTGGTGGTTTGGTATTGCTAAAACCTGCTTCTCCTGGTACAGGAGTAATTGCTGGAGGTGCAATGAGAGCGGTTCTCGAAAGTGCAGGTGTTAAAGATGTGTTAGCTAAGTCTAAAGGATCTTCAAACCCTCATAACGTAGTAAAAGCTACATTCGATGCGCTTATGCAAATGAGAGACGCTTATACCGTTGCTCAACAAAGAGGAGTTACATTAGAAACAGTTTTTAACGGATAAGAAAGATGGCTAAAGTTAAAATTTCTCAAGTTAAAAGTACTATCAAACGTCCTAACGATCAAAAGCTTACGATTAAGGCTTTAGGATTAGGAAAGATAGACAAATCGGTAGAAGTAGAGTTTACTCCACAAATAGCCGGTATGGTAAAGAAAGTAAGCCATTTAGTATCAGTAAAAGAGCTTTAAGATGAAATTACATACATTAAAACCCGCAGAAGGGTCTATAAAAAATGGTAAACGTATTGGACGTGGCCAAGGTTCTGGTAGAGGTGGTACTTCTACACGTGGTCATAATGGTGCACAATCTAGATCGGGTTACTCTCGTAAAATAGGTTTTGAAGGTGGTCAAATGCCTTTACAAAGACGTGTACCTAAGTTTGGATTTACAAATCCTAACCGTGTTGAATACAGAGCTATTAACCTTGATACATTACAAGAATTGGCTGACAATGCGAAAGCTAAAAAAATAGACATCGAATTTTTAATTGCTAATGGATTAGCTCACAAAAATGACAATGTTAAAGTGTTGGGTAGAGGTGAATTAAAAGCAAAGCTTGAAGTAACTGTACATAAATTTTCTGCATCAGCTGTAAAAGCAATTGAAGCAGCTGGAGGAAAAGCAGAAACAGTATAAATTTTATGAAACGATTTTTTACAACCATAAAGCATATTTTCTCAATTGAAGATCTTAGGGTTAGAATCTTAAATACCATAGGGTTTTTAATAATTTTCAGATTGGGGTCTTATGTAGTATTACCGGGTATTGACCCTGTAATATTAGCTGCCGTTCAGCCAGAAGCTCAAGGTATATTTGGGTTGTTAAATACGTTTTTAGGAGGGGCTTTTTCTAGAGCATCAATTTTTGCTTTAGGTATTATGCCTTATATATCTGCTTCTATTGTAATTCAATTACTTGGTATGGCAGTTCCTTACTTCCAAAAACTTCAAAAAGATGGAGAATCTGGTCGTAATAAAATCAATCAAATTACAAGAGTACTAACTATTGCTATCACCTTAGCTCAGTCAATAGGTTATTTAGCTACAACGGTTCCTGCTGAAGCCATCGTTATTGATCCTTATTTCTTTAGAATAAGTGCAATGATTGTATTGGTAGCTGGTACTATGTTTACCATGTGGTTAGGAGAAAAAATTACTGATAAAGGAATTGGTAATGGTATTTCAATGCTGATTATGATTGGTATCATTTCTCGTTTACCAGCTTACTTTATGACAGAAGTAATGGCAAGAGGAATGAGCGGAGCTTTGGTTCTTGTATTAGAAATGGTTGCTTTATTCTTTGTTGTAATGGCTGTAGTTGCCTTTACACAAGCAACACGCCAAATACCTGTTCAATATGCCAAACAAGTAATTGGTAATAAGGTGTATGGAGGTCAGCGTCAATACATCCCACTAAAAGTAAATTCTGCAGGTGTTATGCCAATCATTTTTGCACAAGCATTAATGTTTATACCACCAATGATTGCTAATATATGGGCCAACGATAGCGATATTGCAGCCTATGTAGGAACAGCGTTTTCAGACCCCAGTTCTTGGCAGTATAATGGTTTGTTTGCCGTAATGATTTTGATATTCACGTTTTTCTATACAGCAATAACGGTTAATCCTAACCAAATTGCAGAAGACTTAAAACGTAATGGTGGTTTCGTGCCAGGCATTAAGCCAGGTAAGCAAACATCAGAATTTATAGATGATATTTTAACTAAAGTTACCCTACCGGGATCAATATTTCTTGCACTAGTAGCTATTTTACCTGCATTTGCTGGTATGGCTGGTGTTAGTATGGGATTTGCTCAGTTTTATGGTGGTACTTCGTTGTTAATTATGGTAGGGGTAATACTCGATACATTGCAACAAATTGAAAGCTACCTGTTAATGAGACACTACGAAGGAATGATGAAATCTGGTAGAGTGAAAGGACGTTCTCAAGCTGCCGTTGCCTAGTATTTATAATGATTAATTATAAATCTAGCGATGAGATTGAGTTGATAAAAGAAAGTGCTGATATTCTTGGAAGAGCACATGGCGAGATAGCCAAACTTGTTAAACCAGGAATTAATACAAAAAAGCTGGATAAGCTGGCTGAAGAGTTTATTAAAGATCACGGAGGTGTACCTTCGTTTAAAAATTATAACGGGTTTCCTTACACTTTATGTGTAAGTCCTAATGAGCAAGTTGTTCATGGGTTTCCTAGCGATAGAGAGTTAGAAGATGGAGATGTGTTAAGTATTGACTGTGGAGTTTTTTATAAAGGATTTCATAGTGATTCGGCTTATACATATGCAGTTGGTAACGTTAAGGAAGAAATACTGGAATTACTTAAAGTGACAAAAGAGTCGCTTTATAAAGGAATTGAAAAGGCGGTTGTTGGAAATAGAACAGGAGATATCGGTTTTGCCATTCAACATTTTGTTGAGGGCTACGGATACACTGTTGTAAGAGAATTGGTTGGTCATGGTGTTGGAGAAAGCTTACACGAAAGTCCTGAAGTACCTAATTATGGTAAAAGGGGCAGAGGAGCTAAGCTTAAAGAAGGGATGGTAATTGCGATTGAACCTATGATTAACCTTGGTAAAAAGGACATTGTTCAAGAGGATGATGGTTGGACTATCCGAACGAAGGATAGAGCGCCATCTGCACATTACGAGCATACGGTGGCCATTACCAAAGAAGGAGTAGAAGTGCTAACAACACATAAGTATATAGAAGAAGTATATAAATTATAATATGGCTAAACAAGCATCGATAGAACAAGACGGAACTATTCTAGAAGCGTTGTCAAACGCAATGTTTAGAGTGGAACTTGAAAATGGGCATGTGGTTATTGCTCACATATCTGGAAAGATGCGAATGCACTATATTAAAATTTTACCGGGCGACAAAGTAAAGCTTGAAATGTCACCTTACGACTTAACAAAAGGAAGAATAGTTTATCGATACAAATAATTCGGTTTACGTTAAACTGAATAATAAAAAAAATAAGATGAAAGTAAGAGCATCTGTAAAAAAGAGAAGCGAAGATTGCAAGATTATCCGTAGACACGGAAAAGTGTATGTGATCAACAAAAAGAATCCCAAATTCAAACAACGTCAAGGATAATTGTTATGGCTAGAATTGCAGGAGTAGATATTCCACAACAGAAGAGAGGCGAAATAGCCTTAACGTATATTTTCGGACTTGGTAGAAGTTCAGCTCAAAAAATCCTAACAGATGCAGGAGTTGATTGGAATACTAAAGTTCAAGATTGGACTGAAGAAGAAGCCAATGCTATACGTAATATTATTGGTGATTCCTTTAAAGTAGAAGGAGTTCTAAAATCATCAATCCAGTTAAACATAAAACGTTTATTGGATATTGGTTGCTACCGAGGTTTGAGGCATCGTAGAGGGCTTCCAGTTCGTGGACAGCATACTAAAAATAATGCTCGAACTAGAAAAGGTAAGAGAAAAACAGTTGCTAATAAAAAGAAAGCTGCTAAATAAGCATAAGTGATATGGCACAAAAGCGAAAAGATAAAGGTAAGAAACGAGTAGTTAATGTAGAAGCATTAGGGCACGCCCATATTAAAGCTTCTTTTAACAACATCATTATATCTATGACCAACACAACTGGTCAGGTTATATCGTGGGCATCTGCTGGTAAAATGGGCTTTAAAGGTTCTAAAAAGAACACTCCTTATGCTGCTCAAGTAGCAGCTAGCGATTGCGCTCAAAAGGCGTATGACCTAGGGTTGCGTAAAGTAGATGTGTATGTGAAAGGGCCTGGTGCAGGTCGTGAATCAGCTATTCGAACTATACAAAATGTAGGTATTGAAGTAACAACTATTAAAGATGTTACACCTCTTCCTCATAATGGATGTCGTCCTCCAAAAAGACGAAGAGTATAATTTTAGACTATTAAGATTAGTAAATAATGGCAAGATATAGAGGTCCTAAAACAAAAATTGCACGAAGATTTAACGAACCAATTTTTGGGCCAAGCAAGGCACTAACAAAAAAAGCATACCCTCCAGGACAACACGGTAGAGGTAGAAGGAAAAAGCAATCGGAATATGCTGTCCAGTTAATGGAGAAGCAGAAAGCAAAATATACTTATGGTGTATTAGAAAAGCAGTTCTCTAATTTGTTTGACAAAGCTTCTCGTAAAACTGGTATTACTGGTGAGATTCTTTTACAGTTATTGGAAACAAGGCTTGACAACACCGTATTTAGATTAGGAATTTCTCCTACTCGTAGAGCGGCTCGTCAGTTTGTCCTACACAAGCACATTACTGTAAACGGACAAATTGTTAACATCGCATCTTTTGCAGTAAAAATTGGTGATGTGATTGCAGTTAGAGAGAAATCTAAATCATTAGAAGTGGTTACTAATAGCGTTGCAGCTACGGCAACCAAGCGATTTCCTTGGTTAGACTGGGCTCCTTCCGAATTAAAAGGTAAATTAATATCTTTGCCAATTCGAGAGGATATTCCTGAAAATATTCAGGAGCAACTAATCGTTGAACTTTACTCTAAATAATATTAAACTTATTTCACGGTAATTGCTTGTAAAGGCAATTGCCTGAACTATTAACTAAAATACTATGTCGATATTAGCGTTTCAAATGCCAGAAAAAGTTGCCATGGAAAAGGCAAATGACTTTCATGGTCTTTTTACTTTTAAGCCTCTTGAAAAGGGATATGGTGTAACCATCGGTAATGCACTTAGAAGAATTTTACTTTCTTCTTTAGAAGGGTATGCAATTACCGGAATTAAGGTTCCTAATGTCTTGCATGAGTTTTCAACTATAGAAGGCGTTGTAGAAGATGTTTCAGATATTATTTTGAACCTAAAAATGGTTCGATTTAAGAAAATTTCTGATTCATTTGACAATAAAATAGCTGTTAACCTTAAAAATAAGAAGGTATTAACTGCTGGTGATATTGCTAAATTTACAACTGCTTTCGAAATTTTAAACCCTGAGCATGTTATTTGTCATTTAGATGAGAAATCTGATTTAGAAATTGAATTAACAGTTGAAAAAGGAAGAGGGTACTTACCTGGAGAGGAGAATACGCCTACAGAACAAGTATTTGGTTACATTCCTATCGATGCTATTTTTACACCTATAAAAAATGTAAAGTATAGTGTTGAAAATACAAGGGTAGAGCAAAAAACTGATTATGAGATGTTAATTCTTGACATCGAAACAGATGGTTCTATTCACCCAGAAGATGCTCTTAAAGGAGCTGCAAAAATTCTTATTCAGCACTTTATGCTATTCTCAGATCAGAATATGATCCTAGAATCAGCTGAGTCTGGAGAGCCGGATGCAGTAGATGAAGAGTTACTTCATATGAGGAAATTACTTAAAACGTCACTTCACGATATGGATTTATCTGTACGTGCTTATAATTGTCTGAAAGCTGCAGACGTAAGATCTTTAGGAGATTTAGTAAGTTTAGAAATTTCTGATATGATGAAGTTTAGAAACTTCGGTAAGAAATCACTTGCTGAGTTAGAGCAATTAGTAGTTGACAAGAACCTTACATTTGGAATGGATCTTGCAAAATATAAACTAGAGGAGGATTAAGAAACGATGAGACACGGTAAAAAATTCAATCATTTAAGCAGAACAACTTCGCATAGAGCTGCAATGCTTTCAAATATGGCTTCGTCTTTAATTCTTAGCAAAAGAATTTCGACTACAGTAGCTAAAGCAAAAGCATTGAGGAAATATGTGGAGCCTTTATTAACTAAATCTAAAACAGACGATACAAACTCTCGAAGAGTAGTATTCTCTTATTTACAAAATAAAGAGTCTGTTTCAGAGTTATTTAATGTGGTAGCCGAAAAAATCGCTACACGCCCTGGTGGATATACACGTATTCTTAAAACAGGTAATCGTTTTGGAGATAATGCAGAAATGTGCATTATTGAGTTAGTCGATTATAACGACTTAATGCAAAAAGAAGCGAAAGAAGAAAAGCCTAAAACGCGTAGAAGCAGAAGAGGTGGAGCTAAAAAAGAAGAAGCCGCTAAGGTTGAAGCGAAAGCTGAAGAAGTAATTTCTGATGCTGAAGTGGTAGAGGAAGAAGCAAAGGTTGAAGAATCTACTGAAGAAACAGAAAAAGAAGAGACCTCAAATGAAGAAAATACTTCAGAAGAGTCTGATTCTGGAGATGAAATAGATAAAAAATAAATTTTTCTGAAAGGAAATTGAAAGGGATTAGATTTTTATCTAATCCCTTTTTTATTTTTGCAACGCTATTTCTTAGTTATGTAAGTACACCTTAATAAACAGCCACCAACTTTAACATGTCATTATGAACAAACCTACCAAAACGAAAGCTTATTTATTATTAGAAGATGGATTTAAAATGGAAGGGATTGCCATTGGGAAAATAGGCACATCCGGTGGTGAAATCTGTTTTAACACAGGTATGACAGGTTATCAAGAAGTATATACTGATCCTTCTTATTATGGACAAGTAGTAATTAATACCAATGCACATATTGGTAATTATGGAACGGTTGATGCCGAAAATGAATCAGAGGCTCCTAAAATTAGTGGGTTAATCGTTAATGACTTCTCCGAGCATAACAGTAGAGTTGGTGCAGAGTCGTTGCAAGATTATTTAGAAAAACATAATGTGGTTGGCATCTCTGATATTGATTCACGGTCGTTGGTTCGCCATATTCGTGATAAAGGAGCAATGAATGTAATAATTACTTCTGAATTACCAGAAGAACAATTGCAAAGTGAATTAGAGAAACTTCCTCAAATGGATGGACTCGAGTTGGCTTCAAAGGTTTCAACAGCTAAGCCTTATATATTAGGAGAAGAGAACAAAATTAAAATAGCAGTATTGGATTTTGGAGTCAAACGTAGTATTCTATCTAATTTTGTGAAGCGTGGTTGCCAGCTAAAAGTGTTTCCAGCTAAAACGCCATTTACTGAGGTATTAAAGTGGAACCCCGATGGTGTTTTTCTATCTAATGGCCCAGGCGACCCAGCTGCTATGGATTATGCGGTTAACTCAGTAAAAGAAATTGTAGATTCAGAAAAACCACTATTTGGAATCTGCCTTGGGCACCAAATAATAGCACGCTCATTTGATATTGGCACTTACAAAATGCATCATGGGCATAGAGGATTAAACCACCCAGTTAAAAATATTAAAACAGGTTTGAGTGAAATTACATCTCAAAATCACGGATTTTCAATTTCTAAAGAAGATGTAGAGAAATCTTCGAAAGTGAACCAAACCCATATAAATCTTAATGATGGCACGGTAGAAGGCATCGAGATTAAAGGCAAGAAAATATTTTCTGTTCAGTACCACCCGGAATCATCTCCTGGGCCGCACGACTCAGAATACCTATTTGATAATTTTATAGAATTAATAACAAAATAAATAATTAAGTATTATGGCAATTATAGAACAAGTACACGCTAGGCAAATTTTAGATTCAAGAGGTAACCCTACCATTGAAGTAGATGTAATTACAACCAATGGTGTTTTAGGAAGAGCGGCAGTGCCTTCCGGAGCTTCTACAGGAGAAAACGAAGCTGTGGAGCTTCGTGATGGTGACAAATCTAAATATTTGGGCAAGGGTGTTTTAAATGCCATTGAAAATGTAAACGAAGTAATTGCGCCAGAAGTCGTTGGCTTTTTGGTAACCGAGCAGCGTTTAATTGACCAAGTTATGATTGACTTGGATGGAACAGATACGAAGTCTAAATTAGGTGCAAATGCAATTTTAGGAGTATCGTTGGCAGTAGCTAAGGCAGCAGCGGAAGAATCTGGTCTTCCATTATACCAATACATTGGTGGGGCGAACGCCCATAAATTACCAGTACCAATGATGAATATTATTAATGGTGGTTCACACTCTGATG
>JAKISE010000014.1 GCA_021648745.1 Cyclobacteriaceae bacterium | reverse complement strand
GTTTTTGGGCTCCATATTCAGGAATTCGCCCTTGCGCAGGGTAACAATGTCGATAACCCGCCCCGAAAAATCTTCAGGAACCAGAACATTCAAACTCTCGATGGGCTCGTGCTTCACACCATCAACTTCTTTTATGATTACTTTCGGCTGACCCAGTTGCAGTTCGTAACCCTCGCGTCGCATGGTTTCCACCAGGATGGAAAGGTGAAGAATTCCCCTGCCGAAAACCTGGTAAGCATCGGCCGCAGCCGTTTCCTTCACTTTGAGTGCCAGGTTTTTTTCAATCTCCAGGTACAGTCTGTCACGCAGATGCCGAGAGGTAACATACTTTCCTTCTTTTCCAAAAAACGGGGAATTGTTGATGGTGAAAACCATGCTCATGGTTGGCTCGTCAATTTTGATGGCTTTGAGTCCCTCAGGATTTTCGGCATCAGCTACAGTATCACCAATTTCAAAACCTTCTACGCCAACAATTGCACAAATATCACCAGATCTTACTTTATTAACTTTTTCTTTTCCAAGACCTATAAACTCATACAGTTCTTTTATTCGAACTTTTTTGTTGCCGTCTTTTTTGCAAAGCATATAGTCTTTGCCAACTTCTAAATCTCCTCTAAATACTCTGCCGATAGCAATTCGACCCGTAAAGCTAGAAAAGTCTAAGGAGGTGATTTGCATTTGAGGTGTACCTTCTTGATAAGGTGCTTCGGGAATAGTTTCTAGTACCGCGTCTAACAAAGGAGTAATATTATCTGTTACATTTTTCCAATCGGTACTCATCCACCCTTGCTTAGATGAACCATATAAGGTAACAAAGTCTAATTGTTCTTCAGTTGCATCTAAATTAAACATTAAGTCAAATACTTGCTCTTGTACAATGTCAGGAGTACAGTTTTCTTTATCAACTTTATTAATAACCACCATGGGTGTTAAGCCTAAAGCGATTGCTTTACTTAATACAAATCGAGTTTGTGGCATTGCTCCTTCAAAAGCATCTACCAATAAAAGAACGCCATCGGCCATTCTTAAAACCCTTTCCACCTCACCCCCAAAATCTGCGTGACCAGGAGTATCGATAATATTGATTTTTACACCCTTATAATTAACCGAGACATTTTTTGAAAGAATCGTTATTCCTCTCTCTCTTTCTAGGTCATTGCTGTCAAGAATTAATTCTCCCGTTTCTTTACGAGGATCCAACACTTCACATTCATGAATTATTTTATCAACCAAAGTAGTTTTACCATGATCAACGTGGGCAATAATAGCAATATTCCTAATCGACTTCATATATTTCAGATTTTCGAGCCGCAAAGATAGTGTTTTTATCTCATGGTTATTGGGTTTTGTATATAAATAAGAAACCCTGCCCGCCAGCTAGCTAGCGGGAGGACAGAGTTTGTAACCTAACTTAACCAACTCTTTTAACTTGAGTTCCTCAGGTTTTTACTGAAAATCTATTTGAAGATTTGTGATGTTAGTAGGATTATATGGAGTCAATTCATTAATTCTTAGTACCAACTCATCCCATAAACCTGAAGGAGGAGTACCACCGGCAATAAATCCTTCGTTTGTAAAATACCCAGGGGCACCGGTGTTCATTAAATAGAGGTCTAATAAATCTTGATCTACGTTAGGATATTCGGTTAAAATTTGATCGGTAAATACATTTCTTATGGAATAAGTCTCCAATAATACTGCTCGGCTGGTTTCGTCTAAATTACTTGGAGGAAGGCCAACTTCGGCTACACCTAGATCTACACTTTCGTAACCGGATGCTACAAATGCCCAATTAAACCCAGTGTCGTTTGTGAAAAATTGTGCATTAGGGTGGTTTGAATTTCCATAAACATCTATTAAATCGCCTGATTTGCCTACAAACATTTGCATTGTACGCATAGAATAAGGATTTACACCTGGTTCTTCTAATGTTAAGTCAACAATTGAAACAATCATATGCGCATCGTATCCTAAATCACTATCTGATACATATTCTATTTTAAATATTGCTTCGCCTGCATCCGCTTCGTGCAAACGGTCTAAATTATATGGCTTTATAAGTGCAACTCCTTTAATTGGGCTTCGATCCCAAAATATTTGCATTGCATAGCCACCATCTTGGTTTCCTTCAGAATCCGTATCGGTAATGGTTAAACTAAATTCATAATTAACGCCTTGGTAGATATCGCCTTCAACCACAACAAGCGTTTTAGCTCTACCATCATCATCGCTAGTATAAGTTAGTGTTAACGCACTGTTGATATTAAGCTGTCTAATACCTCCAATTATGTCTTCAACAATGTCAGCTGCTGATTCGCCCACATAGATGAAAGTTTCGAGGTGTTGGTAAATGTCGTCTCCTTGTAACACGTCTTGTGAACTAGATCTTCCATTTGATATTCTTCCGGAGATATTGCCGTTATTACTAAAGGAAGCTGGGATGTCGATTCCAAATTTATCTGGTAATATACTTGAAGGCTGTTCAATCCCTGGGTTCTGTTCGCAAGCCATCATTCCTGCTGCAAGTATTAGTGTTGCTAGGAATGGTCTGATAGTTTTTTTAATTAGATGTCTCATAGTTTTTAATAAGTTTCTTAATTGATTCAGATCTGAATTTGTCTTTCAATTATATAACCCCTAAGTATTAACTTACCCTTACGTTATTATGTAAAAAAGTTTTACTTGTGCCCTTTTATAAATTTTTATGTTAATTCTGAGAGCAATTATTTTATAACAGTAGTGTCAGTAAGTACAGTTGAAACAGCGAAAAAGCCCACGGCACCTTCACTTAAATTGCTTGGAGGATTGGCTTGATACACATCAAATAGTCCTCCGCGCCATGCAGTTTCAGAGAGCATTCCCCTTAAGTAGGCTTTGTATTCGTCTGAAACAGAATATTTTTTCCGAATTACTGTCGTGCCTTCTGGGAAAACTACTTGCTCTTGTTCAGGCTTGAACTGCTCGTTAATATCAATATTTTTAAGATCGTAAAATATTTGTAGTGCTTGGCAGCTATCTGAATTTATACAATTAAGAGTCGATTGCCAATTGATTATATGTTTTATATAATTTGGAGAGTTGCCGGAAGGAATAAAGGTTAACCTATAAGTAGAGTCTGATACAGGTTCGTAGTTTAAAGGGGGATCCAAAGCCTCAACAGGTGGTTGTGTGGCCGAGGCTCTATATTCTTTAGCGTTGTATAATATAACAAGGGTGTAAACTTTATTGGCAACAGCTCTAATACTGTCGGTTAAATAGAGCCCTGGTTCATCAATTGATTCATTGGTGCTTATAATTTCTGGATTAGTGTCATCGGTAATTATATACACATTAGCACCAGTTGCAACCTCAGGTATTTCATTTTGTTCTAAAAAGGGCTTGCTGAGCTTTATAGAATGCCTTATTTTTTCATTTGTGAACATTCCTTCTACTACAATTAAATCAGATGGTCTATTATTCAAAGGCCAAATAATTTTCTCTTGTTCACAACTGAGGAGCAGTAAGAATAATATCAGTGAGGATATAATGTTCAAATACTTCATTAAAATCGAAATTGGTAGTTTATAGACGGAGCAAAGCCGTAAATATATCGTTGAGATGTAATTCTTGAAGCTGCCAATAAGTTAGTTGGAACTTCAAACGCTCCATTCTGGCTTATGCTCTTATTAAAGTTTATAAAAATTGGATTTTTTCGTCCATAGATATTATACACCGATACTGTGATACTATGTCTAAATTTATTAGACAGGTTTTTATTCAAGATAAACCTTGCCGAGAAATCTAACCGGTGGTAATTAGGTAGCCTACTATTGTTTTTATCTCCATAAATAGGAATTTCGTTTCCATCGAATAGATAAAAGTTTGTAGGGGTTGAAAATGGAATTCCCGAACTATAGATGAAATTGCTGCTTAAAGTTACTCGTAGAGCAATATCATAATTAAAATTTAAGCTCAAATGATGTGGACGATCAGTATTTGCCACAAATGGATTTCCTTCATTTATATATTCAAATGTACTCTTGGCACTTGAAAGTGTATAGCCAATCATTCCTCTAACTCTACCTGTTTCTTTTTTTGCAAAAAATTCTACTCCATAGGTCTTGGTTGTACCAAAAACTAACTCGCTCTCAATTATTGGGTTAAGTAGGGTAGAGGCGTGCGATAAATAATCAATTTGGTTATACATAACCTTATAATAGGCTTCTGATTCGATTGATATTCCTAAGTTGGGTAAGAATTGATAATAACCTACTGCGAATTGGTCGGCAAGTTGGGGTTTTATATTGGGTCCGCTAGGAAGCCACACTTCAAAGGAAGTAAAAGGGCTTATTGAGTTGGTAATTAAATGTAAGTTTTGAGTAGTTCTATCGTAACTCGTTTTAATGGAGGCGTTTTCGTTAATAAAGTAGCTTGCCGAAAGCCTTGGTTCTAGCTGAAAGTAATTATGGTAGGCAACACCGGGTTTGTATTCTATTGTATCAATCGGTAATCTTTCATCATTAAATTTAAATTCAAATGCTTCTCCAAAATTTGTCCAAATGGAGGCCCTCATTCCCAATTTAATGCCCCATTTTGAGCTTGGCTTTAGTAGGTATTGTATATGGCCATCTGATTCAATTGTATTTTTTACAGATACCACCAAGTTATCAGGAATGATTCTACTACTAGAAAGGTTGCCAGGGTTTATTGTTCTACCTGTTAGGTTAAACCCCCAATTGAGCTCCTGTTTAGTGTCTATAAATGTTGTAAAGTTCGTTTTTAAACCTATTTCCCCAATTCTCGATCTCCAAAATTCATTAATGGTCCTATTGGTATGAAATACATACTCGTAATTACTTGCATAGAGTGTAGAATTAACAAATGTATTTTCATTTATAATTTTATTCCATCGAATAGACCCGTTGAAGTTAGCCCACTCCAATCCATCATTCTTATCTAAGTATTTATCAGAACCGGTGTAAAAGGAAAAGTAGAGTTTGTTTTTTTTATCTAGCTCGAAGTTTACTTTACCTGATACGTCATAAAAGTTAAATTTTTCGATACTAGGAGCTTCAAGTTTTGCAAGCCATTTAATGCGCGATATCCTAGCTGAAAGTATAAATGAATTTAACCCTTTTTTTAAAGGACCTTCTATGCCAATTTGAGTTGATAATATGCCTATATTTCCCCAGCCAGAAATTTTATTTTTGTTACCTTCTTTTGCTTTTATATCTATTACCGAGGATAGACGACCTCCTTTAGAAATAGGGAAATCACTTTTATATACATCTATTGAGTTGGTCGTTTCAGGTATAATAGTAGAATATAAGCCAATAAGATGCGAGGGGTTATAAATTGGCGCATCATCAATTAAAATTAAGTTTTGATCTTTGTTGCCTGCTCGTACATAAAAAAAGGTAGACCCCTCTGATTGGAGCTTTATTCCAGGAATTCGTTCCAACGATTTTATTACATCACTTTCACCATAGGCTACGGGGGACTCAGCAACTGATTTGGGTGAAATACTAATTTTACCTGTTTGCACAAGAGCTACTTTAGGTGGCTTATAACCTTGCACTATTACCTCATTCAACTGCGGTGTACTTATACTTAAATGGAGGTTTATGCGAGTATTTGCAATTAAATTTATACTGTCGTTTTTTATTTCATAACCTAAATATGAAATGCTCAGACTGTGTTTTCCATAGGGCAATGAAATGGAATAAAATCCATACCCATTTGTGATGGTGCCCAAGTTGATGTCATCCACACGAAGAGTAGCACCAATTAGCTGCTCTCCTGTTTGTTCGTCCATAACATTGCCATTTAAGTTAAATGAAAGAGGAGGCAAGTCAGGATTTGGAAGTAAAGCTATTTGCTTTTCTATTTGCTCAAATCGTAAGCTAAATTTTAAAGCAACAAAATCGAGCACTTTTTCTACTGGTTGGTTATTTGCACTATAGGTGACTAATGCTTCTAAAGGAATGTTGCGAGGATTGTAGGCAAATGATATTTTGGCTTTATCTTCTATCAAAGCCAAAAAATCTTTTAACGGAGTATTTGAAACGTTTAAGCTTACCGATTGGTTTAAACTTTCTATTTGTGCTAATGCAGGGCTGTATATTACCCCTGAGAGCACAATTAGCAACCAAATTTGTATTTTTCTTAATATGTTATAATTAGCAACCAGTTTGGATGATTTCTATTACATCACCGGATTTTTTGTATCGAAGGTTTAATGTTAGTTCTAAAACAGATAATACGGCCTCGAGTGATTGATTCTCAAAGCTAACAGTTACATTGCAATTTACCCCAATATCTGTAGAAAAGGATATTTGAGCATCGTAGAGAGTATTTATCGTTTTAATCACCCTATCAAGTTCCATGTTGTTAAAAACAATCTTTCTTGTTTTCCAAGCCATCACGTTTACGTCATTATTAATTGTTTTAGTAATCATATTGGATGATTTCATAAGAGTTCCTTTTTCGCCTTTAGTAAGAATAACCGTTGCTGCATTTGAGGTATTTGTAAAACTTACTTTGCCCGTACTAACTACTACTTCGGTTTTATTATTGTTTATGTTTCCCTTTATATTAAATGAAGTACCTAGCACTTCAACTCTACTTTGACTCAGGTTAACTATAAATGGTTTATTCTCATTTCTTGTTATTTTAAAAAAAGCTTCGCCCTCTAATGATACTTTCCTATTTGTTGAAGAAAATTCTTTAGGATAAGTTAGCTTAGCCCCTTTATTTAATGTTATTTGAGAGTTATCGGGTAAAATTATTATTTCACCCCAATTTTGAGCTACTACTTGAATGGAGTTAGACTTAAATTGTGCATTCCAAATAAAATAACCTGCCACAGCAATAAGAGCCACAGAGGCTGCAACTCGTAACCAACCGAAAGAGGCTTTGTTTAAGTTTTCCTCATACCGAACAGTGTTTTTAAACTTTGTCCATTCTAAGTCAATATTTATTGCAGGGTAATTTCCCTTTTGAGGTTTGTTAGAATATATCTTCTGTAAGGCATTAAAATGAGAAGAATTTGCTTCGCTTTCGGCAAGCCAACTGCTCAATAAAGTTTGTTCGTCATCAGTTATAGTACTGCTGATTTTACGTGTAATTATGAATTCGATATGTTCGTTTAACTCTTTCACTTTGTCTTCTCTATTATTAAAACACCTAACTTCTCATGTACCCTTATGCCAACCCTAAAAAAATTAAAAAAGTCATAAATTCTTTTAAATGTTCTCTTAATAATCTCAAGGCTTTACTCATTTGCCCTTCTACTGTTTTGACAGAAATACTAAGCCTTTCAGCAATCTGACCATATTTTAGCTCCTCGAATCTGCTTAACTCAAATACTTCTTTGCATTTCTCAGGCAATAAATTAAGGGCGTATTCAATTTCTCTAGAAAGCTCCTTAACTTCAACGCCATCACTGGTTTTTGGAGCAGGCTCCTTTTCGGCATCCACTATGTTTAAGTGCTTTTTCTGATCGCGTAAGTAGTTAAAGCTCTTATTTCTAACGGCAGTGTAGAGGTAGCTTTTATAATTTGTGTCTGATGGTAAAGAATCAATTTTTTGCCAAAAAGCAGTGAACACTTCGTGAACTATGTCCTTTGAAGAGTCAAAATCATAGATGTATTTGGCCGAGAGCCTGCACATAGGTTCAAAATGTTCTCTGAAAAGAGTTTCTACAATTTCTTCTTTGGCAGTATTAATATGCATTCAGTACTACTATTGTGGGTGTAATTTACAAATTGTATCGTAAAAATATTCTAAGATTTTAACTATCAATAAAAATCAACCACGATTACTTTTTATCTTTGGCCATAATTTAAAAATAATGAGTAAAACCCCTTCTAGATATACGTTAACAGCTGCTCTTCCTTATGCCAATGGGCCCGTTCATATTGGTCATTTAGCTGGCGTTTATGTGCCTGCCGATATTTATGCTAGATTTTTACGTAGTAACGATAAAGATGTGCTTTTTGTATGCGGTTCTGATGAACATGGGGTGCCAATAACCATTAGAGCAAAGAAAGAAGGGGTTACACCACAGCAAATTGTAGATAAATACCACGGAATTATTAAAAAGTCGTTTGCTGATTTTGGAATAAGCTTTGATATTTATTCAAGAACATCTTCGCAAACACATGCCGAAACGGCTTCAGAGTTTTTTACCGACTTGCATAATAAAGGAGAATTTGTTGAAAAAGTGGCAGAACAGTATTACGATCCTAAAGCAGAGCAGTTTCTAGCGGATAGGTATATTGTAGGCACTTGCCCTTCTTGTGGTAAAGACGGTGCTTATGGAGACCAATGCGAATCCTGTGGCTCTACGTTAAATGCTACTGAGCTTATTAATCCAACATCTGCACTAAGTGGGGAGACTCCAATATTTAAGGAAACCAAACACTGGTATTTACCCTTAGACAAATATGAGCCCTGGTTGAAAGAGTGGATTGTAGAAGGACATAAGAAAGATTGGAAAAGCAATGTTTACGGTCAGTGTAAATCTTGGATTGACCAAGGTTTACAACCGCGTGCTGTAACTAGAGACTTAGATTGGGGTGTTCCAGTTCCTCTTAAAGAAGCTGCCGGTAAAGTGCTATATGTGTGGTTTGATGCCCCCATTGGCTATATTTCGGCTAGTAAAGATTGGTCAACTGCTACAGGAAAAGATTGGGAGCCGTATTGGAAATCGGATGATACTAAGTTATTGCACTTTATAGGTAAGGACAATATTGTATTCCATTGCATCATTTTTCCATCTATGCTTAAACAACATGGTGAATACATATTGCCTGATAATGTGCCAGCAAACGAGTTTTTAAATTTGGAAGGAAATAAGATCTCCACTTCTAAAAATTGGGCTGTTTGGTTACATGAGTATTTAGAGGAATTTCCAGATCAACAAGATGTGTTAAGGTACGTTCTTACTGCAAATGCACCTGAAACCAAGGATAATGATTTTACCTGGAAGGATTTTCAGGCGAGGAATAATAATGAGCTCGTAGCTATTCTTGGCAATTTTGTTAATAGAGCATTGGTGCTTACTCATAAGTATTATGAAGGAGTTGTGCCTGAGTTAGGTGAGTTAACCGCCCAAGATAAAGACGTACTAAAACAGTTATCAGAGTTGCCTTCTAAAATCTCTAATTCCATAGAAAAGTATAGGTTTAGAGAGGCTCTTGGAATTTATATGGATGTTGCGCGCTTGGGCAATAAATATTTGGCAGATACCGAGCCTTGGAAATTGATAAAAGAAGAGCCTAAGAGAGTTGAAACTATCATGCATATTGCTTTGCAAATCGCAGCTAATTTAGCGGTGTTAGGGGAGCCATTTTTGCCACATACGGCAAAAAAATTATTTAACTTGCTTTCCTTAGAACCTCAAACTTGGGATAGAGGAGGAAGTGACCAGTTATTGGCAGCTGGGTTAAAACTGAATAAGGCTGAGTTGCTTTTCGTTAAAATAGAAGATAAACAAGTGGAAGAACAAGTAAATAAATTGGAAGCCACAAAATTGGCTAACACGGAGGCTGAACCTCAAAAAGACGAAATTGCATTTGATGATTTTGTAAAAATGGATATCCGAGTGGGAACGGTTATTTCTGCTGAAAAAATGAAAAAGTCGAAGAAGCTTTTAAAAATACAGGTAGATACAGGGGTAGATACTCGAACTATTCTAAGTGGTATTGCGCAGTATTTTGAACCTGAAGATATTATTGGTAAGCAAGTATCTGTGCTCATAAATCTTGCTCCACGAAAAATGATGGGAGAGGTGTCAGAAGGAATGATTCTTATGGCGGAAGATGCAGACGGAACACTACAAATGATCTCTCCTAGTGAAAATGTTAAGTCTGGTTCTTTAATTAATTAGAAAAAACAAAAGCCAGTCTTTCGACTGGCTTTCTTCAATTATTAGGTTAGGTAAGTAATAATTGATTAAACTCCTAATGACAATAATGAGGCACTAATTTGTAATCCAGCTGCTTTACACGTTGCTTGGTTTATTTTAAATCCTAATTTAGAATTACTAAGAACGAAGGCTATTCCTGCTCCATTATTTAATTGGCCTCTTTCAGAAACAATTAACGTATTTTTTGTATCAGCATTGGCAACTATCTTTTTTACCATTCCACTATTTGTTTGGCTAACAAACACAATGTGGCATTCAGAAGCTTGAGCTGGAGAAGATAATTTTTTAACTTCAATTGACTTTCCATTGAATTTCCGAACAGATAAAATGCCTTTTAATTCATCAAAAGCTGTAGAGCTTGAATATACCCCAATGATATATTTGTCACTTACATTCGACCATTGGATGTTCTTGATAAAATTATAAATGTATAAAGACTCAATTTTTGTCATCGAAGTTTGAGCCTCCAAGTTATTTTGAGAAGAAACGCCCAGAATGATGAAGCTAATTATGATTAATGACTTTAATCTTTTCATAATCCTTAAGTTATTGATGTTGATGGTTATTGATTTTGTACAAATATCATTTAATTGCATCACAAATAAAGTCAATATTTTACTTGATATAACTACGTATTTAAACGTAGAGAAAGAGTAGATGAAATTTAATTATTTTTCATTGAGTAAGTTCATAGTTTTTGTTACCCCTTGTGCACAAAAGGTGTAAGCAAACTCTTTTGCTTTGTTTATAACAAATGGCAATTCATCCATTTCTTGATTTGCGAAATTGCTCAACACGAAATCAACTTGCCGCCCTTTATTAAAATCGTTACCAATCCCCAATTTTAGTCTTGAATAGTTAGCACCCCCAATAACTTCTTCTATATTTTTGAGACCATTATGACCTGCACTTGATCCTTTGGCTCTTAACCTTAATTTGCCAAATGGTAAAGCAATGTCATCTACAATTACTAGCAAATTTTCTTTGGGAATTTTTAGCTGTTGCAACCAATAGTTGACTGCCTTTCCGCTTAAATTCATATAAGTGGTTGGCTTTATTAAGTGAACTTGGCGGCCTTTTAATTTAAAATTTGCTTTTTCGGCAAGTCTATCTACCTCAAAGGCAATTCCTTTCTCATCTGCTATTTGGTCGAGTACCAAAAAACCAATATTATGACGCGTTAGTTCATATTCTTTGCCAATATTTCCTAGACCAACAATCAAATATTTCATAATTCCTCTTGTGTAGAGCTAATTGGACTCTATACAAACTTAGGTAAAAAAAATCCTGCCTTTTTGTAAAAGCAGGATTTAACTTACATTTTTTATTCTTATTCAGCAGCTTTGTCAGCTCCTTCTTCACTTTCAGTTGCTCCTTCTTCACCTTCAGTTGCTCCTTCTTCACCTTCGGCTTCTTCGTCCTCAGCAGCTTTAAGAGCTCTAGGAATTTCAACAACCGCAATTGATGCTATTTTAGTATCTAAAATTTCGTAATCGCCCGGAGTTACATCTTTTACTTTTACAGAGTGATGAAAAACAAGTTCTGAAATATCACAATCAATATGCGAAGGCATATTTTTTGGTAATGATAGTACAGTTAGTTTTCTACGTTTATGAATTAAAACTCCACCTTCCATTACTGCAGGTGATTTTCCTATCAATTTAACTGGAACATCCATTTTAATTTTCTTTCCAGGGAATAACTGAAGAAAATCAGCGTGTAAAATTATTTCACTTACCGGATGAAATTGTACATCTTGAATAATAGCCTGATATTCTTCTCCTTCAATGTTTAAGCTTACAAAATGAGCATCTTGTGTGTAAATTAACTCACGGAATAAAATCATTGGCGCGTGGAAATGCACTTGTTTGTCTCCTCCATAAAGCACACACGGCACATTCGCTTCAGATCTTAACTTCTTAGCTTCTGATTTGCCGAGATTTGCTCTTTTATACCCTATAATCTCAATTGTTTTCATTTTTTAAATGATTTATTATTAATTAATTATTTACTAGTTTTTATGAATAATGAGCTGATAGACTCATGATCATGAATTTTTCGAATGGCTTTTGCAAAGAGTGACCCTATGCTAATTACTTTAATTTTAGGGCTCTCTTTTGATGGAATTGTATCAGATATCACGAGCTCTTGTAACACTGAATTTTCAATGTTTTCGTACGCTTTACCTGATAATACGCCATGAGTACATACTGCTCTAACAGACTTAGCTCCTTTATCCATTAGTAATTGAGCTGCTTTAGAAATAGTGCCTCCAGTATCGATTAAATCATCTACCATAATCACATCTTTGCCCTTTACATCTCCAATTAATTGCATAGAGGCAACTTCATTAGCCCTCTCTCTGTGTTTATCACACACAACCATATCGGCAGCAAAAAACTTTGCATACCTACGAGTTCTTTTCATACCTCCTACATCTGGTGAGGCAAAAATAATATTTTCTAGGTTTAAAGATTTTAAATATGGTACAAAAATCGAAGCTCCATCCATGTGATCAACAGGAATGTCGAAAAAGCCTTGAATTTGGTCTGCGTGAAAATCGCAAGTCATTAAACGAGTGGCTCCAGAGGCTTCAATTAAATTTGCCAATAGTTTTGCACCAATAGCTACACGCGATTTGTCTTTTCTATCTTGTCGAGCATATCCAAAATATGGAACCACCAGAGTAATACTTTCAGCACTTGCTCTTTTGGCTGCATCAACCATCAAAAGTAGCTCTAAAAAATTATCGGCCGGAGAAAATGTGCTTTGAATAAGAAAAACATCGCAACCACGTACAGACTCTTCAAAGTAAGGAGCCATTTCACCATCGCTAAACTTTTGAAATACTGAATTGCCAAGTGGTTTGCCAAATGCCTGAGCAATTTTTTCTGCTAAATCAATAGAACCAGAACCAGAAAAAAGCTTTACTTGCGACATCTCAGTTTTTAGTTTAAAACAAATCCCGAAACCTCGAAAAACCATCGAAGTTATCGGGATTTTGTAGTTGACCCACAAGGATTCGAACCTTGACTGGCGGTACCAAAAACCGAAGTGCTACCGTTACACCATGGGTCAATTAAGTGCATTTCCCTTTTGGGACTGCAAAGTTATATTTATTTTTTAAAAATTAGGAAGGGAGTGTAAATATTTTATAAAGAATTTCGAGGATTTTTTTTAACTCTAATTATTAATAGGTTTGTCTTTTAGAACAAACTCTTTATTCTCCATAAAATCTTCTGCTAAAAACTGGTATCGATCTAAAATGCTTCGAACAGCAATTTTTAATTGTCGTTCATTATTAAAGTAAATATTTCCGTATACGCCAGTGGCATACCCTTGCCAAACACTTCGTTCTTGCTTACGATCGTACAATTGAATCAGTAAAGTGCCTTTTCTTAAATCGTATTTTCGAGGACTATACTCTTCAGACTCTTTAGAATATTTCGACCAAGATTCAATATCGGGTTGGTCGTAGCCTCTAAAGTTTAGGCTATCGTAATATACTTTGTAGGATACCAGTAAATTGGGCTTTTCTAGTTTGTAGTTATACCCTTGTGTTTGAAGTCTTGATTTAATAATATCTTCAATTACAACATGTGAAACAGTTGTATCTATAACCGGAGAGCTATTTTCTAAAAAAGCAAATGACTTGTATTTTTTAAATTTACCATGATAGCTATAGTCATATTCCACAGGGTATTCTCTGTAGCTATAGCATCCGGACAAAAATAGGATAACAGAAAAGAGTGGGAACAGTTTTTTCATAGCGGGTGGTGGTAACATGAATAGTTGAAGGTATGAATTAAATAGCTCATTAACATTATGTTGCAACACTTAATTCTGAACTTCAGTTGCATGGCAAACAAAAAATCAGGTATTTTGGTTCTCAATCCACGTTCTAGCATTTACAAATCCTTCTATCCATGGAGTAACTTCATGGGTTTTGTTTTCGTAATAGGGCCAGTTCCAAGGAAATATTGACCTTTCTAAGTGAGGCATAATTGCTAAGTGCCTACCGTTTACTGAACAAATTGCTGCTGAATTATAGTCAGACCCATTTGGGTTTGCAGGGTACCCGTCATAAGAATAGGTTCCTACAATCTGAGACGATTGAGTATCAGACAAATTGAATTTACCTTCGCCATGGGCAACCCAAATACCTAGCTTACTTCCTTCCAAACTTGATAGCATCACAGAGTTGTTTTTAGGAATGGTCATGTTAACAAATCCAGATTCGAATTTGTGCGATTCATTATGAGCCATTTTTGGGTGGTTTAACTTTTCATTAAACACCAAACCTAACTCCATCATTAACTGGCAACCATTGCAAACTCCTAAACTTAGCGTATCTTTTCGAGCGTAAAAATTGTCTAATACGGCTTTGGCCTTTGGGTTGTAAATAAAAGCCCCTGCCCAACCTTTTGCTGAGCCTAGCACATCAGAATTTGAGAACCCTCCTACGAAAACTATCATTTGAATGCCTTCCAAGCTTTCTCTTCCTGAAATTAAATCAGTCATATGCACATCTTTTACCTCAAATCCAGCTAGGTATAATGCGTATGCCATTTCACGATCGCCATTTACGCCTTTTTCACGAATAATGGCTGCTTTTGCAGTACTCTTCTTGTGGGTTTTGGTTAATCCAAACTGTGACAGTTTGCCTGTAAAGGAATCACTGAATTTATAAGTTAAGGGTTGTTCTTTATAATTGTTAAATCTAGCTTTTGCCAGCTTTTTTCCACTTTGATGCTGATCTAATAGGTAAGATGATTTATACCAAACATCTCTTAGCTCATCAATATTAAATACTAAATTTTCATTAATATCTAGGGTTCTTGCATCTCCTACTATAGCGATTTCAACAAACTGAATTTGCTCTTTTTTCAATCGGTTAAGTAGCAGGCTGTTCTCAACTTGAAGGATTAAACCAGAATTTTGATTAAACAAGTTAGTAGTTACGTCAGGCCCATTAAGCTCTTTGGTTGAGATTCTGAGACCAACAGATGGTGTTGGAAAACACATCTCTGCTAGGGCAGTTATAATGCCTCCATCCGAAATATCATGGCCTGCCAAAATCTCGTTGGCTATAATAGCTTCTTGAATTGCATTGAATGCTTTTTTGAAATATGCAGCATCGTTTATCGAAGGTGCATCATTGCCGATAGTATTAAGCACTTGTCCCAGGCTGCTACCACCAAGCTTAAAATCATCTTTGCTTAAATTAATATATATTAACCTACTTCCTTCTACAGGAATTAATGCAGGCTCAATCACATTACTAATATTTTTTACTTCGCCTGCAGCAGAAATAATTACAGTACCTGGTGATTTTACAGATTTGCCATCTTGGTACTTTTGAGTCATTGATAGTGAATCCTTACCAGTTGGGATGTTAATTCCCAGTTCGCAGGCGAAGTCACTAACGGCTTCAACTGCTTCATATAATCGAGCATCTTCTCCCTTATTTTTGCAAGGCCACATCCAGTTGGCACTGAGCGAAACACCTGAAAGTTTATCTTCCAAAGGAGCCCAAATTATATTTGTAAGAGCTTCCCCAATTGCATTTCTAGAACCCGCTTTAGGATCAACCAATCCAATAATTGGACTATGCCCAATGCTGGTAGCTATTCCTTTTACTCCTTCATAGTCGATGGCCATTACACCTACATTATTCAAAGGCAATTGTATTTGCCCGCAGGTTTGCTGTTTGGCTACTTTACCGGTTACAGATCGATCTACTTTATTCGTTAGCCAATCTTTACACGCTACCGATTCTAATTGTAAAACGTTATGCAAGTTTTTTTCAAAATCAGTATCAGAGTATGTGGTTGAAGTGAAATTATTGTGTTGAGTGTCGTCCTTAATAATAGTGGTAGGAGAGGAACCAAACATATGCATTAAGCCCCAATCGATTGGATTTTTACCTTTTTTGCCTATAAACTTAAATTGCATGTCGCCCGTGGTTTCACCCACGGTGTACATAGGCGAACGTTCTCGCTCTGCAATTTTAGAAAGGGTGTCAATATGCTCTTCGCCAATTACTAAGCCCATGCGTTCTTGAGATTCGTTGCCAATAATCTCTTTTTCAGACAGTGTGGGGTCGCCCACTGGCAGTTTGCCCACTTCAATGGCTCCGCCTGTAGTTTCAACCAATTCTGATAAGCAATTCAAGTGGCCGCCTGCTCCGTGATCGTGGATGGAAATGATTGGGTTTTTATCCATTTCGGCCATTGCACGTACTGCATTCGAAACCCTTTTTTGCATTTCAGGGTTTGAGCGTTGAATAGCATTTAGCTCAATAGAATTAGAAAATTCACCTGTTGCCACGGAAGAAACTGCTCCACCACCCATGCCAATTCGATAGTTGTCGCCACCAAGTACCACAATTTTATCGCCCTTTTTAGGGTCGTCTTTTAAACTGTCTTCTTCTTTTCCGTAGCCAATGCCACCGGCTTGCATAATTACTTTATCGTATCCGAGCAGTTCATTATTGATTTCTTGTTCAAACGTTAGCACACTGCCAGAAATTAAAGGCTGCCCAAACTTATTGCCAAAATCTGACGCTCCATTCGAAGCTTTTATAAGAATTTCTAATGGTGATTGGTATAGCCATGGCCGGGCTTCAGTTGCTTTTTCCCAAGGTCTGTTACCATCAGTACGAGGGTAGGAGGTCATATAAACGGCTGTTCCTGCTAGTGGCATGCTTGCTTTTCCACCTGCCATTCTATCTCTAATCTCTCCACCTGAACCAGTGGCTGCCCCATTAAAAGGCTCTACTGTGGTAGGGAAATTATGCGTCTCTGCTTTTATTGAAATAACCGACTTATACTCTTTGGTTTCAAAATAGTCGGGTTGGTACTGGGTGGCAGGGGCAAATTGTACCGCCTTCGGTCCTTTTACAAAGGCCACATTATCTTTATAAGCTGAAACTAGTCGGTTTGGATTTTCCTTCGATGTTTTTTTAATAAGCTTAAATAAGGATGATTTTTTTTCTTCCCCATCGATAATAAAAACACCATTAAATATTTTATGACGACAGTGCTCACTATTTACTTGAGAAAAGCCAAATACTTCACTATCAGTTAAGCTTCTGCCTAGCTCTTTGCTAACTCCTTCCAGATAACTAATTTCCTCTTCGTTAAGCGCTAAACCTTCTTGGGCATTATATGTGGCAATATCTTTAATCTCTAAAATTTCTTCGGGGGCTACATCAAGATTAAACATATTTTGGTGTAGCCCTTGGTATTTGCGCTGCAACATGGAGTCGAAGGCTTTAGAGTTGGTTGTAAACTCTTCTATTCGTAAAATGCTTTTAATCCCCATATTTTGAGTAATTTCAACAGCATTTGTGCTCCAAGGAGTAACCATCTCGCTCCTTGGGCCAATAAAACTACCACCTACTTTAGGTGTTTCAATAAGAGTTGCATCGCCAAAAAGCCAAGCAAGTTTAGGGTGATTATCTGTTGCCAAAGGATTGGCAGATTGAACAGCAAAGATGGAGTTTGAAGAGTTTTTAAAGAATATAATCATGCAGGTAAAATTAAGCGGCAAAGTTAGGTTATTCGTTTGATTTCAAACAGAAATCATTATGGATTTAGGAAGTTATAATAAAAGAGTTTTTGATGAGTGATGTCTACTGTTTTATAATCTAGAAATTGACTTTGAATCAGGTGGGGCTTAATCCTATCAACGGGTATTACTCTGTCGTATTTACCTAAGGCAATGTGAACAGGGATCTTATAGCTTTCAGACAGGTTAGCGATTTCTTTCGGGTTCAGTTTTAAATGGCGAAAGGTTGTCCAACTTTTAAAGATTCGATCTCGCTCTACTTTTTTATGCATATGTAGCCTTGCAAATTTTAATAGGCCTTTGTTTAAGATGCCTAACCTTGTTAAGGTGTTAGCAATGTAAAGAAATACAGGGTAAGAATTGAGTACCCATTTAAAAATGCCTCTCATTAAAGTCGTGCCGGTAGCTACTTTGAATAGCGTACTTGACACTATACCGTCCGCTGCTACTAAATATATAGTATTTACCATTTTAGGATACAGTTTGAAAGTAGTTAAAGCAAATCGGCCACCCATACTATAGCCAACTAAAGAAAACGATCTTAGCTTTTCATTCTTAATAAGTTGGTTAAAAAAAAATTGCCAGTCTGTAGATGTAAGGGCTTTGCTTTGAGAAAGAACGCTCTTGCCATGAAAGAATAAGTTAACAGCTATAACCCTGTGGTTCTGTTGTGTTTTTGCAAGCCATTCATACTCCTGTGCCAGTTGCCCAAAACCATGGAAGCAAATAATTGTTTCATGTTCCTTTTCATTAAAAACAAAATACTCTAAAATGTTTGGTGCTATGGTTAGCTGTTTTCTGATAAATATTAATTTCGTAGGCTACCTGAATAGTTACGTATTTTTAAGATATATTATTTGTACAAGCTGGCGAGCCAAAATTTTACTTCTTGAATATGCAGTGTATAGTTACTAACTGATACTGGTAAGTCAATTTTGTTTTCCAGATTTAAAGCTAAATTTTCAACATCATTTTTCAATTTAAACGTCCCATCTTCTATGAGATCTTCGGACAAATATCGTGTGATGAAAGCAATATCTGAAATTCTAAATTCAGGGTGGTATTGAACCCCAAAAAAATTAGATTTTTTAAACTTTATGGTCATAGCCTGAACCTTTGAATGATTATTTTTGGCAAGTACACTAGAATTTTTTGGCTGTTTCACCACTTCATCACTATGTACACAAAGTGCATTAAATTTGCCTGTTCTGCCTTGAAAAAAAGTACTGTTTTTCCCTTCTTCGGTCAATTCAATTGGGCTAGAAATACCTATTTCCCTACCAGCAGTACATGCAGCAACCGACCCGCCTGCTACTACTGAAGCAATTTGTAAACCCCAGCAACTTCCATAAAAAGGAACTCCGCTATTGAATACGTCTTCGGCAAATGTAAGTTGGCGTTGAACTGTGGGTGTGGGGTTATTTACACAAAAGGAGCTTCCTGTCCAAAGAATACCATCGAAGGTTACCAATTTTGCGATAGAAGGCAATAGGGTGTCACTGTCGGCTGGGAAAGCAAATTCAACCTTAGCCAAAGGCTGTAAAATATTTAACATATCCTTAAAGCGTTGGTGATAAGGGACGCCTCCACTTGCACTGCGTTCTTCCCAAACTTCCTTGCTGTTTCCTTCTACAACTAATAAGTGCATAGTTTCAGCTATAAACGATTAAGGTCACCTTCTACTGAAGCTATAAATAAATTTTGTAACTCTTGTGCACTCACTGGTTTGGCATTTGTTGGCGTGGATGGATCATTAAATGCCATCTCACCTAATTTTTGTGCATCCTCTTTAGTAATGCCAATTTCACTTAAACTATTAGGAATATTAAGCTGTTTTCGTAAATCTAGTACATAATCGATAAAAGTGTTGGTACTTGGATTTTTAAGTTCCAGTATGGTACAGAGGTGCACCATCTTATCCTCAATAGCTGAAGCATTTTGTTTTAAACCATAAGGTAACAAAATTGAATTTGCCAAACCGTGCTGTATATTATACAGGCCACCAAGCTGATGAGCTATTGAGTGAATAGATCCTAGGCCTTTCTGAAATGCAACGGCTGCCATTGAGGAGGCAGTTAACATATTGCCTCGTGCTTGCAAATTACTTCCATTAGAAAATACAAGAGGCAAATTTTGAGTTATTGCTCGAATTGCCTCAATGGCTATTCCATCGGCCATTGGATGATACCCTGGTGCACAATATGCTTCTATTGCATGTACCAAGGCATCTATACCTGTCCAAGCTGTAATATTTGCTGGCAGACCTATTGTTAATTCCGGATCTAAAATAATGATAGAAGGCAACATTTTTGGGTGGAATATTATTTTTTTTGAAAGTGCTTGTTCGTCTAAAATTACTGCAGCACGCCCTACTTCTGAACCGGTGCCAGCAGTGGTTGGAATGGCAATTATAGGTGCTATACCTTTTTCATTGGCCTTTGTCCAGTTATCACCAATATCTTCAAAATCCCATAAGGGGTGTGTTTGTCCAGACATAAAGGCAATAGATTTTCCAGCATCCAATGCCGACCCTCCTCCAAACGCAATTACTCCATCGCACTTATTTTTATTATAGAAAGAGACCCCTGCACTTACATTGCTTCCAGTTGGATTGCCCTGTACATTGCTATAAATATTAAAAGCAATACCTCCAGGTTTTAATAAGCCAGTTGTTGTGGTCACAATATCCAAATTGATCAAACCTTCGTCTGTTACAAAAAGAGGATTACACATACCTAATTGGTTACATGCTTTAACCAATTCTTTAATTCGGCCATTTCCAAACCAGATGGTAGTAGGAAAATTCCAATTTGTACTTTGTGGGATCATATTAATTTAGTTTTAAGGGTTAGAGGGTGGTAATACCTGATTCCCAACTCTTATTTATTTACTTTTAAATGATAAGATTTTACTCGAGTAACCTGTTGATAGCCTAAACCTGATAGTGAAATTCCTCTTCCGGTATTTTTTACACCAGTCCATGCCAATGCCGGATCTAAATAATCACAACGGTTCATAAATACTGTTCCTGTTTCAATGGATCTGCCTAACTCTCTGGCTTTGATTTCATCTTCTGTCCATAACGAGGCAGTAAGCCCGTACTTAGAGTCGTTCATCAGTTGGATAGCTTCGTTATCATCACTTACCTTCATTATTCCAACCACGGGTCCAAAACTTTCTTCGGTCATTATTTCCATGCTATGATCAACATTGGTTAAAACTTGTGGAGCTAGGTAAGGAGTTCCTTTTATTGATGCTGAAAATAGCGATTCATCAATTAATGCCTTTGCTCCTTGGTCTACCGCATTTATAATTTGCTTACGTACATAATCTGCGGCACTTGTTTTTACCATGGGGCCAATAGTGGTTGCTGAATCAAGTGGATTTCCCAATATGTATTTTTTTGTTAAGTCCACAAAACCATCTATAAATTGATCATATAGATTATGATGCACATAAATTCGCTCTATACCACAGCAGGATTGTCCACTATTGAAAAACGAACCATCCACAAGATTGTTGATTGCATAATCTAAATCAGCATCAGCTCGAACATAGGCAGGGTCTTTGCCTCCCAATTCTAATCCGCACGGTATAAATTTGGAGGTTAATGATTTTTGTATGGCCATGCCTCCTTCTACTGAACCTGTAAAAAATACTCCATCAATAGCTGGGTTACTAATCAAAGATGCAGTTTTTTCATGATCTATATGCAGTATTTGAAATGCCCCATCCGGGAGGCCTGCTACCTTAGCAGCTTTTAGATAACGTTCTGCCACAAGTGGTGTTTGAAAGGAGTGTTTTAATATAACCGTATTACCTGCTACCAGAGCAGGGATAATGGCATTCACAGAAGTTAAAAACGGGTAATTCCATGGGCTCAAAACCACTACAACACCTAGCGGTGTATGTTCTACCCATCGGTCAAACCCATCTTTTTCTTCAGGTTTGTAAGGTGTTAAGGCAGTTTTGGCAATACTTATCATATACCGTGCCCGTTCAGCAAACCCGTTTATTTCGCCTGGAGTCTGGCTAAGAGGTCTTCCCATTTGCCAGGTAATTTCTTCTGCTATTTCACTTTTGTCATTTTCAATAGCATCTACAAAATCTGAAACATAGGCTATTCTTTCATTCAACGATAGATTAGTCCAATCGGTAAATGTCAAACGAGCCGATTTTATAGCGGCATCCACATTCTTTAAACTGTGCTGTTCACACGAATAATAGAGTGTTCCATCTATAGGTGTAATGGTTTGTACTTTAGACATAAGCTGCTTTTAAATAATTTCAAAATACCTTTCAATCTGCCAATCTGTAATGGCTTTACGTTGCTGTAGGTCTTCCCATTGGCGTGTATAGGCATAGTGATCTACAAACTGGTTACCAAACAATTCTCTGGCAGGTTTAGATGTTTTTAACCTAGCAGCTGCCTCTGATAAAGTATTTGGCAGTTTTAACTCCTGCGGATATTGTTTATCATAGGCATTGCCCACTATAGGTTCGTTTGGCTCAATTTTATTTTCTATGCCCCAAAGCCCTGAGCCAATTGCCGCTGCAAGTGCCAAATAAGGATTAATATCAGCTGCACTTATGCGGTATTCAACTCTTTGTGACACTGGGCTTCCAGTTATTGCGCGCAGGGCGCAGGTTCTGTTATCAACACCCCAGGAAGCAGCAGTTGGTGCCCAAAACCCAGGAATAAGCCGAGTGTAACTGTTGCATGTTGAAGCAACCATAGCAAGAAATTCTGGCATAAGCTTCTGCTGTCCACCAATAAACCAGCGCATTGTGTCTGATATATTGTGTTTATTTTGTCCAGAATAAAAGGCTGAGGAGCCATCATTTTTTTGCAAAGAGATATGCAAGTGACCAGATTGCCCAGGATGCTCTGCAGACCATTTAGCCATGAATGTGGCCATTAAATTATTTTGCTGGGTTAATACTTTTGTAAAAGTTTTGAATAGGACTGCATTGTCGGCAGCTCTAAGGGCATCACAGTATTCAAGAGCAGCTTCCAGCACACCAGGGCCTGTTTCTGTGTGTAGTCCTTCAATTGGCATATCCATATCCTTTGCCATTTGCAAAATTTGGTGATATAAATCAGCATGGGTTGAATTTCTCAATACTGAATAACCAAAATTGCCAGGTGTAAATGGCTTTAAGTTTCGATATCCTTTTTCGCGAATACTATTAGGGGTTTCGTCAAAAATAAAAAATTCAAATTCAGAAGATGCAGTTGCAGTATACCCTAATTTGTTAAGCCGGCTTAACACGTTCTTTAATATAGATCGTGGGCAAACTGCCGCTGCCTCACCTCCAGAAAAGTCTGCCAAAAACAAAACAGACTTGTTATCCTCCGTGGGAAGCATTCTGCAACTGGAAGGGTCGATATGCGCCCATGCATCGGGAAAAGCAGTTTGCCAACCAGTGAATGAATCTTTGCCATACAGCATATCATTCGAATCCCACCCAAAAATGACATCACAAAAACCAAAGCCATTGTCCAGTGCTGATATAAACTTCTTTTTTTGAATGTATTTGCCACGTAACACACCGTCAGAATCTGTAACAGCAAGTTTTATATTCTCAATCTTCTTGTCTTCGATAAATTTTTTGGCACTATTACTATCCATTAATTATTTGTTTTAATAAATCAATATTGAAATTTTTATCTATAGGTCAAATCATTCTTTTTTGTTGATGGCAAATTCTTCTTCCGGAGATAAAATTAAACGATGCCTACCATAAATGCCAAAATAAATTAGTCCTATGGTTAAATATGCTATGGCACTAAAAACAGCAATTTTGTAAGAGCCATCCTGAAGCTGAAAATATATGGTTATCAAGGCAATTGCAATTGTAACCCAAGCTCCGGTTTTACCTAGCGGACTTTTATAAGGTCGTTTTAAATTTGGCTTATTTTTACGCAATAGTAAAAATGATGCACTTTGCAAAACATAGGAAAGCATTGCACTAAAAACTGCCATATTAAGCAAGGCGCCTCCAATAAATATTTCGCTCTGTTCAACTCCTGCCAGATAGCGTGTTAGCATCAAAACCATAAAACCAATAACCGATCCGGCAATTAATGCCGTATAGGGAGTTTTACGCTTTTTATGAGTAATAGATAAAAACACAGGAAAATAACCGGCTCTGGAAAGGGAATAGATTTGTCTTCCAAAAGCAAATATTATCGTATGAAAAGAGGCAATTAACCCAATAACAGCCACCAAGGTTAACCCCTTTGCAGTACTACTACCGTACAACATTTTAAAACCATCCAATAATGGCTCTCCAGATTGTGAGAGTGCATAAGCACCCAAGGGGATGGATGAATTTAGCCATAATATCATAAATGCTGAGATGATTAGGGTGATCATTCCATAGGTTAAACCCTTTGGCATGTCTTTTTTTGGGTCGATAGATTCTTCAGCTGCCAAGGGTAGTTGTTCAATTGCTAAAAAAAGCCAAACTGCAAAAGGCAAAGCACCTAGAGCACCAGCAAACCCCATGGGTAAAAATTTTCCGTACCCACCACTGAGCAATTCTGCTTTACCATTTGCACTAGCCTTAATATTTAGTGCATTTGCTGCGAAATCTATACTGCCAATAGATGAAACCCAGAATACTACCAAGCAAAGTAATGCCAAAATGGTAACAACTACCGTGAGGCGAAAAGACAATTCGACTCCGACAATGTTTAGAATAGTAAAAAATGAATAGAACCCAAACCACCAATAGGGCAAACTGTCTGGACCAGTTTCGAATATGCCACTCATATAAGAGCTAATGAAAAACACGATAACAGCGGGCGTAAGTATAAACTCCATATTTTCTACCAATCCAGTAAAAAAACCGCCCCAAGGCCCCATAGATGAGCGTGCAAAGGAGTATGCCCCACCAGTATGAGGCAATGCCGGTGACATTTCTGCCACACATTGTGTTAAGCCAATATACATAATGGCAATTATTATCGTGGCTAAAAGCATTCCTCCCCAGCCCCCTGAGGCCAAACCAAGGTTCCAACCAGAAAAATGCCCTGATATTACTCCGCCTACTCCAAGAGCCCAAAGAGACCAAACACCTGCGTGGCGCTTTAATTCACGGGATTTAAAATATGATTTGTCCATTTTTTTATAGGACACTCCCTTTGACTGATTACTCATGAATAATATGTTTGGTAAATATTAAATACTTTGTAAAACTTTTAATAAATTATACTAGTACCTAGTACGCAAAGTAAAATACAATTAAATATTATTGCAATATTTTTATGAATTTAATTTAATAAAAAATACACTTAAATTTAATTGAATCAATGATAATTTATTTTTTAGTGTTTATCGTGACATTAATTGCATTTATGCATAAATGAATACTTTGAGTACTAACTAGATATAATATGTATTGGAAAAAGTAAACCAGATAGCTTCCTTCTAACGTTTTGCATTTGTTTGAACATTCTTACACTTTCTTACCTGTTTTTACAAATCAATGTAATCTATCGAACTTGAGAATTTTAAATGGATGATAAATTAAATATTATGGCATTGGGAATGTGCTTTTTTAATTAATCGAAATTACGTCTATTTTTCATCTTAGCAATTGGTGTTGTTTATTATTGACGGCCACCATTTTGAGGTGCAATAGCAGATAAGTAAGCAGGATATCAATAATGTATTAAATTTGTTCTAATAACCTGAGTTCGACCTAAGGAATGCTATCAGCTTTAAGCGAAAGTTTCATAAACAACGCTAATTTATGCTGGACTAACGGGTTAATCCAAAGCAATTTGAGGCGGTTTAGGGAAGTTTCGCTAAAGCCCAAAGGGAAACTTTCTAGTAGGCAACCTTTTGGAGATAAAAATCTAGAAATAATCAACTATTTCTTCACTTTTTATCTCCAAAATCTCACCCACTATCTTATTTTCTGAGAGCTACACCTTAGGTCGAACTCAGGTTAATAAATAAATCACTTATTTTAAGGTTACAATATACAATAAATAAACACCTTGTTCGACATCATTAGTGATGGAGACATTTACTATAACCGCAGAAATGGCCCTTGAGAAACGCCAAGTAGTAGAGCACACCGTTGCTAAGGAAAGCAACCGCCTATTAAACTTTATTAAATCTAGGGTTTCTGATAAAAACGATGCCGAAGATATTCTGCAAGATGTATTTATTCAACTTTGGCAAGGCTATCAAACCATAGAATCTATTGAAAAAGTTACGGCTTGGATGTTTCGGGTGGCACGGAATAAAATTGTTGACCTCTACCGAAAAAAGAAACCTGAAAGTTTTAGTAAAATTGAGAATGCTCGAAATTCAGAGGGTGACGCCCCAATGCTTTTGGCAGAAATTTTAGTGGATGATAGCGGAAACCCCGATGACGTTTATACCCGAGAACTAATATGGGAGTCTATTGAAGATGTATTGGCAGAAATGCCGAAACCGCAACGAGACGTTTTTGTGTGGCACGAATTAGAGGGTTTGAGCTTTAAGGATATGGAAAAGGAAACAGGTGACACTCTGAATACCCTGCTTTCTAGAAAAAGGTATGCGGTGCAATATTTAAGAAAGAGATTAGTGAACCTATATAAAGAGATTTGATGATGCGAGGTAATTGGTTTTTAATGAGTTTGAAATTTATCCTAGGGTATATCCTGTATTTTATGCTGTTGGCTTGGGTAATTATGAAGCTTTGGAATGGCTTGGTTCCTAACCTTACCGGATGGTCAGGCTTAAATTACAATGATTCTTTAGTTTTATTAGTGTTAGTAAGGTTGTTGGTGGGCTTTAAGTTTTTAGGCAAAGGGTACCTCAAACAAAAGTTCGGCCACAAGTGGTCTAACTTATCTGATAATGAACGCGAAGAAATGCGCGAAAAATTCAAATCACGTTGGTGCAATAAAGATTAGTTCAAAATTTCTAAACCTTTTTTATATTTGGTCGTATTAATAAACTTAGGAAACTTTGGTTATGTTAAAAGTTTTTATAGTTTTGCGCCCAATGATAATTTAGGTATGGAAGAAAGTAAAATAAAAGAAATAGGAGAAGCCTTGTTTATGACCTACGGGGTACGTAGTGTCTCTATGGACGACATTGCTAGGCATTTGGGCATTTCTAAAAAAACACTTTACCAGCACTTTAAAGATAAAAACGAGCTGGTTAAGAAGGTAACCGAATCTGTAATTGGGGAAAGGAAAAGTGAATATGAAGCGGTAACAAATCAGGCAAAAAATGCCATTGAAGAACTCTACTTAATGTCAAAATGCTTTCGGTCACATATTGAAGGCCTAAACCCATCTCTAGTTTTTGACCTGAAAAAATTTCATACAGAGGCTTGGGATTTGTTTTTGGATTTTGAGCACATAACTATTTTCGAAAGCCTTGTTGATAATCTTAAAAGAGGTAAAGAGGAAGGTTTTTTTAGGGCTGAAATCAGTATCAATGTACTAGCAAAACTAAGAGTTGAACAAGTGCATATGTCATTTGATCCACATGTGTTTCCTAAGGACGAATTTGATTTTACAGAAGTACATATGCAAATGTTTGAGCACTACGTATATGGATTACTGACCATCAAGGGACTTAAATTATTTGAAAAATACAAACAAGAAAATTAGTTACAGGTATGTATAAAAAAACAATTTTAACACTGAGTTTGTCTATTGCTATGCTATTTTCCTTAGCACAAGAAGTAAGGCAGATGTCGTTACAGGAAGCAACTGATTATGCATTAGAGCATAACCAAAACATTATAAATGCCCAATTAGATATTGAAGTGGCACAAGGCGTTGTAAAAGAAAATATTGCTACAGGCCTGCCTCAGATAAATGCAAACCTAGATTTGGCCTACAATTTCTCATTACCAGTGAGTTTCTTGCCTTCTGAATTTATTCCAGGAGCTCCTCCTGGGGAGCAGGTTGCAGTGGCTTTTGGCACCAAATATTCTGGTAATGCCTCTGTAGGCGCCACACAAATGTTGTTTGATGGTGTCTTTTTTGTTGGTTTAGAAGCGGCAAAAACATATCAAGAATTATCAACTAAAAACCATATTAAGTCAAAAATTGACGTGGCAGAAGCTGTCTCCAAAGCCTATTATGCGGTTTTAGTTAACCGGCTTACTCTAGAACTTGTAGAAAAAAATTATGGTAGATTGGATACACTCTTGTCTGAAACAAAGGAAATGTACATAAATGGATTTGCTGAAAAAATTGATGTCAGCCGTGTTCAAGTACAGTATAATAATATCAAAATAAATCAGGAGAATTCTAAAAGGATGCTAGCCATTGCTGAGTCTATCCTAAAATTTCAGCTGGGGATGCCGATAGACGAAGAGTTAGAATTAACTGATGAACTTACATTGGATATGTTTGATGATGCCGTTGATGATTCGTTTGGGTATGAGCAGCGTGTTGAGTATTCTATTCTTCAAACGCAAGAAAAATTAGCCGTTCTTGATATCAAAAGGACCAAAGTGGAGTATTTACCTAAAGTAGATTTGTACGCTACACTTGGTGCCATTGCAGGTACTGGTGCAGGTGCTAACTTGTTTAATGTTGGCAATGAATGGTTCGATTTTGGATTGGCTGGAGTAAGAATGAATATTCCAGTGTTTGATGGTTTGCGAAAGCAAAGAGTTTTGCAGCAGAAAAAAGCAAAGTTAGAGCAAGTACATAATAATTTCGATTTGCTCGAAAATAGTATAAATCTTGAAATAAAACAGACTCAAGTTACTTATGAGAATAGTGTAAAATTTATGAATGTACAACTCGAAAACATGGAATTGTCAAAAGAAGTATATGAAATTACCAAAGAAAAATACCAAGCTGGCGTTGGTTCTAATTTAGAAGTTATTAATGCCGATGCTGATTATAAAGAAGCACAAACCAACTTTTTTGTATCGCTTTATAATGCGCTTATTGCTAAAGTTGATTACCATAAATCGATAGGAAAATTATTATAACCAAAACAGGTAAAACCACCGTTGTATTATGAAAAAAATAGGATACCTAGTAATTATTGTTCTCGTTGTTATTGGCTGCGAACAATCAACAACCCTAGAAGAGAAAAAGACAGTATACGAAGAAGCTAAAACTGAACTTGACAAACAAAAAGCTAAAGTGCATGCTCTTAAAGTAGAGTTAGAGGAGGCTGGCGTACTTCAAATTAATGATAACCGTAGCTTAGTTACCACATTAGAGCTTAAGCCTAGTGTTTTTGAACATAAAATAGACGTTCGAGGAACGGTAAAGGCTAGAGGTAATGTTACCATTTCACCAGAGATATCTGCAAGGGTTACAAGGGTGCTCGTTAAAGAAGGGGAGAAAGTGAAAATGGGACAAACTCTTGTTATGCAAGACGCAGAAGTATTACGAAATAACATTGCAGAGCTTAGAACATCTCTAGAATTAGCGAATACTATATATAGTCGTCAGCATAAATTATGGAATAAAAACATAGGTACTGAAGTTCAATATTTAGAAGCTAAAAATAAGAAAGAGTCGTTGGAGCGTAAATTAGCTACTAGCAAGTCGCAATTGGCTAAATCGATTATTAAAGCCCCATTTTCAGGTGTTGTTGATCGCATTGATGTGAGAGTGGGTCAAAATATTCAACCTGGCATGCCCATTATTAGATTAGTAAGCTTAGCCGATATGTATATGAAAGCAGATGTTTCTGAATCGTTTGTAGGTAAATTCAGACAAGGACAAGATGTGTCCATACTGTTTCCTTCAACTGGTGTTAAATTGGAAGCTAAAATTTCTGCTATCGGCCAAGTAATTGAGCCAAAAAACAGAACGTTTGAGCTGGAGATTATCATTCCTTCTGATAATAAAATAAAACCTAATATGGTGGCCGTTATCAGCATCTCCGACTATAAAAATAAGGAGGCATTAATTATTCCAACCAATATTATTTTTACTGATAGTAAAGGAGTTTTTGTGTATCAATTAAAACAAGCTGATGGTAAAAATGTAGCTATTAGAACTGATGTAACTCTTGGGTTAACATCAGGCATAAATACTGAAGTATTGGCTGGCTTAGAAGGTGGAAATGTTATTATAGATAAAGGAATCTATGACATTTCGAATGGAAGCCATGTTAAAATTGCTGAATAGGAATATGGTTTACCAAAATTAAACGTCATTTCGAGGAACGAAGCAATCTCAAGTACTTTAAATTCTATGTAGGTATATAAGAGATTGACTACTAAGCTCTGAATGGCGTGTAATTTTTCTTTAGAAGAACATTATTATGAAAGACAATAATATCAAAATAGATAAGGACTTTAAGCTAACCACTTGGGCTGTAAATAATACCACTACGGTTTTGTTTTTAACCTTCCTTATTGTGCTTATGGGCATTAGCACATATATATCTTTACCAAAGGAAAATTTTCCTGAGGTAAAAGTACCCAAAATTTACATAGGCACAACACACCCTGGTAACTCACCCGAAGATATAGAAAACCTTATTACCCGACCCATTGAGAAGGAATTAAACACGATTTCATCGGTTGATAATATAGCCTCTACATCAATCCAAGATCACTCCACCATTGTGGTTGAGTTTACTACTGACACCGAGGTAGAAGATGCGCTTACTAAAGTGAAAGATGCCGTAGATAAAGCCAAGGCTGATCTGCCTTCTGATTTGGATAGGGACCCGAATATTTTCGAAATGGATATGAGCGAATTTCCTGTGCTTAACATCAATCTCTCAGGAAATTTTACGCTTGATCAACTTAAAGAATATGCAGAATATTTAAAAGATGAGCTGGAGAAGTTTAGTGAAATTTCGAAGGCTGAAATTCGAGGACTAGATGACAAGGAAGTAAAAGTAAACGTAGATCCATTTAAGTTAGAATCTATGCAGCTTAATTTTTCTGATTTAGAGAATGCCATAACCTCTGAAAATGTAACCATGTCTGGGGGGAGTTATAAATCGGACGGGGTGCGTAGAACAGTTAGAATTGATGGGGAATTTAAAGAACCTGAAGAGCTGTTAGACATAATTGTAAAGCATGAAAAAGGCAATATTGTGTATTTACGCGATGTGGCTACTGTTGATTTCGATTATAAGGAAAAGGCCAATTATGCCCGTTTAGGTACTAAGCCTGTGGTAATGGTAGATGTAGTTAAACGAAGTGGTGAAAACCTATTAATTGCCACAGAAAAAATTGGTGCGTTGCTTGAAAAGGCAAAAAAAGAAGTGTTTCCAGCTGGTTTAGAGGTTGTGGTTACAAATGATCAATCGAAGCAAACCAGAGAAATGGTTTCGAACTTGGAGAACTCCATCATCTTTGGTGTCATCTTAGTGGTGCTAGTACTCTTATTCTTTTTAGGTACTCGTAACGCCTTATTTGTAGGTATGGCTATTCCGCTTTCTATGTTTATGTCGTTCCTAATCTTAGGTTCCTTGGGCATAACTATTAATATGATGGTGCTGTTTGCGCTTATAATGGCACTAGGTATGCTAGTGGATAACGGCATTGTGGTAGTTGAAAATGTGTATCGCCTTATGGAACAAGGATATTCATCATTAAAAGCGACAAGGCTTGGTGTAGGAGAGGTGGCTTTGCCCATTATTTCATCTACAGCCACCACATTAGCAGCCTTTTTGCCCTTGGCTTTTTGGCCGGGTATAATGGGTGAGTTTATGAAATACTTACCTATTACCCTTATTATAACGCTTGGTTCATCACTTTTTGTAGCTCTAGTTATTAACCCTGCTTTTATAAAACTATTTATGAAAGTAGATGATCGAAGCCAAGTAGATAATAGAAAGGTTATTCGAAATTTTATTGTACTTGCTGTAGTAGGTGGTGTATTATTATTTCTAAAATTTACAGTGTTTGGCAACCTGCTAATAGCTTATGCCCTCCTGTTAATGGTAAATTCTTACCTTCTCACACCTGTTGCAAGAAAATTCCAAGTCTCATTCCTGCCTTGGTTAGAAGTGATATATGAAAAAACATTGAGAGTGGCCTTACGTAGGAGCTATCTGTTCTTTTTTGGCACTGTAGGTTTATTATTTGTGTCATTAGGAATGCTGATTTCCTTTGCCCCCAATGTTATTTTCTTTCCCGTCAACCAGCCTAAGTATGTAAACATTTTTATAGAATTTCCGATTGGTACTGATATTGAAAAAACCAATGATTTCACCATTATTATTAATGAAAAAGTAGAAAAATTGGTGGAGCCATATGTTCATATTGTAGAATCTATTGTAACCAATGTAGGGCAAGGTACTGCCGACCCTAACGATCCTTCCGCCATTGGTGAGGGCGATAGTCCCAATAAGGCTCGAATCACTATCAACTTTGTTGAAATGAAATACCGAGAAGGGGTAGTAACCAGTGAGGTTATGGAAGAAATTCGCACGGCTATGAAAGGCTACCCTGGTGTAAGCATTACGGTGGATAAAGATGCAGCCGGCCCTCCAGTAGGTAAACCTATTGATATCGAAGTATCTGGTGATGATTATGAAGTGCTAACCAGCATTACTGATCGAATGAAGCAGTTTCTGAACGAATCAGAAATCGAAGGTATTGAAAAGCTCAAAAGCGATTTGCAAACAGGCAAGCCTGAATTAATTATTGATATAAACAGAGATAAAGCTAGACGTTTTGGTGTTTCAACCTATGCCATTGCCAACGAACTTAGAACGGCCATTTTTGGCAAGGAGGTTTCTAAGTATAAAAAGGGCGAAGATGATTACGAGATTCAATTGCGATTAAGTGATAAATATAGGTATGATATTGATGCCTTAATAAATAAGAATATCATATTTAGAAATCAAATTGATGGAAAAATGCATCAAGTACCGATTGCTTCATTGGCAAAAGTTAGGTTGAGTAATTCATATGGCTCGGTTAAACGCAAGGACTTAAAAAAGGTAATTACCTTGTATTCAAACGTGCTTGGTAGTGCTAACCCTACCGTTGTAAATGACGAAATTAAGGCAGCCTTACAAGATTTTGATATGCCCAATGGGTATGAGTTTAAATTTGGAGGGGAGCAAGAAAAACAAGCAGAGGAAATGGCATTTTTAAGTAATGCATTACTAATTGCCCTTTTCTTTATATTCTTAATCATTGTAGGTCAGTTTAATAAAATTACCGCACCTATTATTATTATGACCTCTGTGCTTTTTAGTACTATAGGTGTATTTATGGGCTTAGTAATATTTCATATGGACTTTGTAATTATGATGACCATGATTGGAATTATTTCGTTGGCTGGTATAGTAGTAAATAATGCCATTGTGTTAATAGATTATATAGAACTTACTCGAAAGAGGAGGAGAGAAGAGCTTGGTGAAGATGCTCGGCTCTCTATGACTGAGATTACGGAATCTATTATTTTGGCTGGTAAAACAAGGTTGCGTCCTGTGCTATTAACCGCTATTACTACTATTTTAGGTTTGATTCCATTGGCAACAGGTTTAAACCTCGATTTTATCAAATTCTTTCAGGAGTATGATATCGATTTCTTTGTGGGAGGAGATAACGTTATTTTTTGGGGTCCCATGTCGTGGACTATTATATTTGGGCTCACATTTGCAACCTTTTTAACGCTAATTATCGTTCCGGTAATGTACCTTTTCTTTGATAAAGTGGTGTATTGGTTTGCTGACAAAAAAGAAACTAAACTTGCAAATGGCAATTAATTAATAAGTTAACGTTTTTTGCGTACGAAGTGAAGCAGTCTGTTTTCAAAACAATAGATTGCCACATCTCGTAAAAACGAGACTCGCAATGACAATGCCCTCGTAAATATATTATGATATACATAGTACTGTTACTTATTTTCTTAATCGATTGGTATGTATTCCAAGCGGTGAAAGTGATTACCAAAAATTGGACATATAAAAAATCAATTTGGGTTGCCTATTGGTCTTTTACTGTAATGATTATTCTCATTCTTGCACAATGGAGGCTTTTTGGACTTCATTTTGTGAGCCAGGCTGTACAACGTTATGTGGGCTTGGCTATTATGATTGACTATCTCTCTAAATTATTTGCAGTTCTATTTTTATTACTTGATGATGGGTTAAGGTTGTTTAAATGGGTTAAGAAAAAACAGAAAGGCAAAGAACCATCTACTATTGGCAAATCTATACCTCGGTCAGAGTTTTTGGCTAAAGCATCTATAGTGGCTATTGCATTGCCTATTGCTACGCTTGGTTTTGGGATATTGTCAGGCGCTTATGATTATAGAGTTCGTAGGAAAAGAGTAGTTATTCCAAATTTACCTAAAGCTTTTGATGGGATTAAAATTGGACAATTATCCGATATTCATTCAGGCAGTTTTTATAACAAAACGGCTGTTCAAGGGGGCATCGATTTAATGATTAAAGAAAAGCCCGACATCTTTATGTTTACGGGTGACCTAGTAAATAATGAGACTTCTGAGGTGGGCGAGTATAAGGATATGTTTGCAAAACTGTCTGCCCCGCTAGGTGCATACTCCACATTAGGCAATCACGATTATGGTGATTATAAACAGTGGAATTCAGCTACCGCCAAGGAGCAAAACCTTAATGACTTGGCAAAAGTTCATAAAGATATGGGCTGGGATTTGCTCCGCAATGAAAATAGAATCATCACCGTAGATGGAGAACAGATAGCCATTTTAGGAGTGGAAAATTGGGGTAAAGGTCGTTTTGCTAAGTATGGCGATTTGGACAAGGCCTATGCTGGCTCCGAAGAAGTGGCCACCAAAATTCTACTCTCCCACGACCCCAGCCATTGGGATATGCAGGTACGCCCTAACCACCCTGATATTGATTTGATGTTGGCAGGCCACACCCATGGGTTTCAATTTGGTGTAGAAATAGGTAATTTTCGATGGTCGCCTAGCCAATACATCTACAAGCAATGGGCTGATTTATACCAAGAAGACAATCAACAGCTATATGTAAACCGTGGATTTGGGTTTTTAGGTTACCCAGGCAGAGTAGGCATATTGCCAGAGATTACCATTTTGGAGTTGGTCAGAGCGTAAGAAAATCACCAATTTAAATAAGGATGGCTAACTAAATTGGCATTATAGTATCGAGTATCAGCAGACACTTCTTTACCAATCCAAGATGGGATTTTAAAAGTTTGATTTTCTGAAGTTAGTTCAATTTCAGCCATTACTAACCCTTTATTTCTACCCGAGAACACATCAATTTCCCAGATATTGTCCTCGTATTCTACTTCGTTCCTAACTTTTTCAATAAGCGCACCTTCACTTAGTAGAATTAATTGTTCCCCATCTTGAAGAGGTATCTGGTACTCGAACTCGGCACGACTAACCCCTTTCGTTTTACCTTTTATTGTAATATATGCTTGGTCGTCTTTAATCCTTACTCTAACGGTTCTTTCAGTGTCTAGATTTAAATAGCCTTGTTTTATAGAAAAAGAGTTGACTACCAACGGCTTCCAATCATCATTGCTAACTAAAAATTTTCGTTCAATTTCTATCCCCATTTGGCAAAGCTACTGCAAACAAATAGTCTATTCTACAATTATTTTTTTCGATATGAATACATCTTTAGTCTGTATTTTTAAAACAAAAAGTCCTTTAGGAAGTCCATAAATTTGAACTTGACCATTCAGAAATTTTAAACCAAATTGTTTTAGTTCTTTACCCGTTTGGTCATAGATTTTAATATTATTTGGGTCAATTTGTTCTTCTAAATTGAGATTAATAGTGCCTGTAGTTGGGTTAGGATAAATGTTTGCAGTATGCAATAAATAGTTATCAGCTACTGCTAAAGGTGTATTTACAGTAAACTGCCCCATCATTCCACGGTCTTCGTGGGTTAATAAATGGCAATGGTACATATAAGGTACTGGAGAATCCGTAAAAGTTTCAAACACCGTAATAAACCGTACGGTTTCCTGCGGTTTTACAAAAACCACATCTTTACGACCTTGTTCACTGGCAGGTGGAGTGTTCCCATTTCTACTAAGCACATAAAATTGCACATCGTGGATATGGAAAGGATGAGCTATAGCTGATTGATTCGTAAGTTCCCATATTTCAACATTTTCGAATGGGACAGAGATATTAATAACATCCATATCAAACGACACATCATTAATTAAGAAATCTCCATTTAGTTGATCCATTCCCATGGTAGCCGGAGAGAAAGTTAATGTACGTGTTTTGTTTGATGTGCTCTCTTCAATAGGTGTAACTACTGCCAATGTTGTTGGAATGGAAGTGATTGGTGAGGCTGTTTGCGCAACAACATTAAATTGAAGTAAATTAAAATCGGCACCGTTCAATGGGTTTGGATTGTAGCCATCCAAGGTCATACTAGCATTATTACCAGGGTTTGTAGCACCATAAATTCCATTGGGCAATTCAGAGGCATAACTTTTTAAATAAACCGTACTCCCTTCTTCTCCAGTAAAGTTAACTAGGATTTCAGCTCGCTCTCCTGGCGATAGTAGCAATCGAGTCGTTTGATTAGGAGTTGCCAATAGCCCACCATCGGATGCTATTTGATAAAAAGCCTGATCGTTACTTAGCCCTACATTAAACACTCTTTGCGAAGAACCATTTAAAAGCCTTATCCTAATTACCTGTGCGGGAGCATCTAAATATGGATCTATAGTGGCGTTTACCATGGCTACATCATCAGCGTTAGAAGGTGCCACAATTTGATAATTTGCATCGAAGTCTTTGGTCTGCATTACCATCGGAAAATCATCTACACCATAGGTTCTGGGCAATGCTAAAGCAGCTTCTTCATCGTCAGTTATAATAATTAAACCTGCAATTCCTTTTGATACATGCTCATTGGTTTTTTCGTGCAAGTGCGGGTGATACCAATAAGTAGCAGCTTTATCCAATATTGTAAAACTTGGGTTCCAAGCAGCACCGGCAGCAATGGTGGTATGTGGGCCTCCATCATTTTCGGCAGAAACATGGAGACCATGCCAATGTATAGTAGTGGTTTCGGACAATTGGTTGTTAATGGTAAAGTTTACAAAATCACCCTGATTTAGCAATAAGGTTGGCCCCAAAATATCTCCATTGGCACCCATTGTGGTTGTAACTTTTCCATTATAAAACTCATAGGTTCCATTTTGTAAGTTAAGCTCAATAGTTGAACCACTTATGGTACTCGGGATTAAGAGAGGACTTTGGCCATACAGAATTTGAGCAGTAACTATTAGAATAGTTAGTAGTGAAAATTTCATAGTTAAAAAATAAGTTGATATTAAATATACTACATGGAACAAAAAAGTAATCGCTCCAACCTATATTAATGTACTTTTTTTATTCCAGCCCAATCATTATAAAAGCTCCCCAATAAATTGGGTCTTTATACTCATTCCGTAGTTCTTTTTTGGCTTCAACAAACGACTGTCTTTTGTTTCCAGTGGTAATCCATTTTTGATAGAAATTAACCATAAGCTTTTGTGTGGCGGTGTCATCCACTTTAAACATGCTCATTATTAAAGTTTTGGCTCCTGCCACCATAAAAGCTCGTTGTAACCCGTAAACGCCTTCACCCATTTTAGTTTCTCCCAAACCTGTTTCACACGCACTTAAAACAACTAAATCCGTATTATCTAAATTCATATTCATGGCCTCATAGGCCGTAAGTATTCCATCTTCTTCGTTATAGTTAAACTCTGTTTTTGTTAGCAGATCTCCCGCGCCAGTTAAGAGTAAACCTGTACGCAATAAAGGGTTTTCAAGCGCAGTTGCTTCCTTTTGCCCAGAGGCAGCATTTTGAGAAATCTGCTGTGCAGGAGTGAAAAATCCATGGGTTGCTACATGAAATATTTTCGGACTTTTAATTTGCTTTATAGCGCTCTCAGTTGCTTCATATTCTAGCTTTTCTGAGGTGGTCCACCCATTTTTATCGAGTAGTTTAATAAGTGCGTTGATTTCTTTTTCGGTACCGGGTAATTGTCCAATGGCTCCTTTCTCAGGCCTGGAGGCATCTACATAATAGATAGGGTTTCCAAACATTGAAGCACTATTGGTGGTTTTTCCTTTTGAGGTACTTGTTTTATTAAAGAAAAGATCTTTTGTATTACTAACTAACACAATATTAGAATTGTCAAGCACATATTTGTCATCCGATGTTGGAATGGCTTCTAAATTAATCTGGTTATAAACACCATCTGCCGATAAATAAATGGAGGAAGTATTTCCAACAGCATCGATGATAGGCTTCCAATATTTTTCATTCGAATACCTATCTTTAACTCGATAAATAATACTGTTTCGATATACTTTAAAATACCTTCCTTCTAGTTCTTTCCCGTTATTGATAACAAACATACCAGGAGTTTTAAGCTCTTTCGAATTTTTAACATAAACCCCCATGTAAATAATGGAATCGGTAAAAATATGGTCAAAATACCTGAACCTAATCATTTCAATAGCCACTTCATCTGAGCCTAAAACTCCTTGAACATCTTGCCATGCAACTTTGCCTTTATCTGAATCATTACTGAATAATTCAGAGCCCTCGCTAAGTTGTTTTTCTAATAATTCAACTTCATCAATTAAAAGTGCTGGGTCAATCTCATTCTCAAATAACTGATCTGTACTCATGGAAAGAACAGTAGTTAAAAATTCCTTTTTAGCTAACCAATCTAAATAATTCCTTTTAAGCTCTTCGTCATCACCATTTAAAATTGTTTTTCTAATTTTTATAGAAGAGTTTAACAAAATTGCTTTAGTTGATAATGCATTATTATAAACCTGCTCAATAAGCTTTGGGTCTTCATCTTTAAACTCAATGGCTATGGTATTAAAAAATTCATAATCTGTTTTTATGGTGTTCCAATACTCAGATTTTTCTCTTTCGCTTAATGAGGCAAAATAGGTTTTTATAAAGTTGCTATAATTATAGATAACTTCCTGACTGGTTTTTTTCGCTTTTCTCTTATCGCCTTGCATATAATATACTTTGGAGAGCTTTGAAATTACCTGAACATAGTCTGGGTGCTCATCACTGAAAAATCCTTCATACAGCTTTTTTGCTTGGTTGTATTTTTCCTCTGCCTTCGTGTAATTTTTTTGTTGGTAATACACATCCCCTGTTAGAGAATAAATGTCAGCTAGGTTTAAATTTTTCTTGTCTTTTACCCTAGTTTTCCAAATATTTTCGGCCAAAGACAACGAGTTAAATGCATCGTCAAATCTATTTTGTTCTATATATATGATAGAAAGGTCTTTAATTACATCTGCAAACATGGGTGTTCTATTTCCGATTTTTTCTGCAATTATTTTTTTAGACTCCTCAAAAATTGGCTCGATTGTGTTAGGAGGTTCATTCTTATAAAACTTTATTAATGCGAGCTGCGATAAAGACTTTGCAACTTCAATATGATCCGAGCCATACACGGATTTTTGAATACTTATGGATGAGTTAACATTGTCTAGTGCCTTGTTATAATCGCCCAGCGAAGTATAAATTTTGGCTAATTGCTTTTTGCAAAATGCTGTTTTTGAAGAATTTTCGCCAAACTGAGCGATTGAGATGTTTAGAGCTCTTCTTGTACTTTTTTCAGACTCTGTGTATTCACCGTTTACTAATTGTAAGTTCCCATAACTTAAAAGTGGAATAATAAGTCTGTTACTTTCTGTGCCAAAGAGGGATTCATAATCTTCAATTACCTCAGTTAGCGCATCTCGTGTTCTGGAGATTCTGCCATATTTAACGTAAATATCGGCCAAGTTAACGGTTGAAGCGAGGTCATCGTAGCCTGTTAGGTTTGTAGCCTTTAGCAGGAGTTTTTGAGAACGAATTATTTCATTCTTGGCCTGCTCAAAATCCCCTTTCATGGCACTTAATTTTGCATTGGTTTCAAGTGCTAAAATGTAATCAACTAACTGTTCTCGATCTTTTTTAAGAACAATTAAAATTTCTTTTGCAGTCGTAATATTTTTTTCTGCTTCTTTGTACTCCCCTATTTTTATTTGCAGATCTGCAATCATTACAAGTTCACTCCCATAAGCAATATCTGTGGTATTATATTTAATTCGGGTTGCTAATAGCGCATCATCAAGAGAAGCCTTGGCTCCATCAAAATTGTCATCAAGTTCGTAAAACTTGCTTAAATGATTTTTAATTCTAACATATTGAACATGACCAGATTTAATTTGAGGTTTAACGATTTTTTCAAAACTGTTTGTATAAATTTCCCCAGCTTCTTTTATTTTATCAGTATAATCAATATAAAAATTAGCAACTTCGGTGTTTGTTAAATGATATTCTGGTGCATCTGAGCCATATAGTCCTACTTTTAGTTCTAAAATCTTATCTAAATAAGAGTCTGCATTTTTATAAGAGTTTTTAAGGATTGCCGCTTTATATGCATATTCGTAAAGCTCAATTCTTTGTTTATGAATAGCTGGTATTCTTTTAGAATCAGCTAACATAGCCAAACAAGAACTTTCAATTCCTGCTGGTTTCTTTTTGTCTAGCATTTTGCTGAAATCTACGGTTTCGAGCCGTATGTAAACTAAACTTTTTTTGTTGAAGTACTTTTTAATAACTCTTTCGTACTCTGATTTTAAATTCTTAAATTTCGAATTGTCATTATTAGCCAAATAGTTTTTCAAAAGACTTTCATATACTTGTAAGGCCAAGTAATGTGCTTCGCTATGGTCTTTTTTAAGTTTGCTTAAAGCCGTTTCATAATATGCGCGTGTAACTTTTTCGTTAGTACCGTTTTCTGAAAGTAGATCGCCATGGTGTAATTGGTTTTCTATATATCTAAGGTTTGTTTTTCCAAGATTATTATCTATCCAATCACCTGCTAATTCAAATTCTGCATCTGCCTTTTTAAAATCGCCCATTAATCGATACGTGTTAGCTCTTAAATTTAATAACTGGGCATATTCATCTAGGCGTTCATCAATTTCCTTTTGCGGTAATCTTTTTGATTTCAACTTTCCAGTCTTTGGGTCAACATAAGACTCTTTTGTAATTGCTCTTCCTAAAAAATAGTTCTCGTTCTCAGCAATAAAGTCAATGGACTTTGTGTAGAATCCCATACCAGAGTATACTGCACTTAAATTTAGTTTGGTAAGAGCTGCCAAGCGTTCAGATGCTCCAAGCTCTTCAGTTTTAGCTTGTGCTTCTGTAGCAAGCCTAAAGGCCTTTAATATTTCTCCATTTAAAATAAGTAATGAAGAAGCCCTGTTCATATAGACAATATGTTCTTCAGAATTAGCCGTAAATACAATTTCACTCATAGCAAGTGCCTTATCGATATCAGCTGAAAAGTCTGAAAGCAAACCCTTGGCTAAATTGTTTCGGGCAGATAAGAGGTAAAACTCGGCTACATATTTGTTTTCTTTTCCAAGTTTTTTGGAGGTCTTTTTCTTAAGTTTTGTGAGAGATTTCTTAGATTTTATGTAGTCACCTGTTTCGTAGGCGTCATTTATTTTAACTAGCATTTTATCCCAATTTTGGGCATAAGTTTGGGTTCCAAAAAAGAGTACAACAAGGAGAATGGAAATAGATGGTTTAAGGTATGAGTTTTTCATACCTTAAAATTACTCAATTTAGGATCAAGACTATTAAATTAAACCTAGATTTTATGTAAATAAAGTTACAATTAGCCTTTTAAAAGTTTATTAATTATCTCAATAGCCGATTGAGAGATAACTGTGCCTGGGCCAAAAATAGCGGTAACACCTTTGTTATAAAGATATTCATAGTCTTTTGGTGGTATAACTCCACCGGCAACTACCATTATATCTTCTCTTTCGTAGTTTTTTAAGGCGAGTATAAGTTGAGGTATCAATGTTTTATGACCAGCAGCCAAACTGGATGCGCCTACAATATGTACATCGTTTTCTACGGCTTGCTTTGCAACTTCCTCAGGGGTCTGGAATAGAGGGCCAATATCTACATCAAAGCCAAGGTCGGCAAAAGAAGTGGCAATTACTTTCGCACCACGGTCGTGTCCGTCTTGTCCCATTTTTGCTACTAAAATCCGGGGTCTTCTTCCCTCAAGCTCTGCAAATTTATTTGAGAGCTCTAATGCTTTTTTAAATTGTTCGTCCATTTGTGCTTCACTTGAATAAACACCTGAAATAGATTTTACAGAAGCCGTGTACCTACCAAACGTTTTTTCCATTGCCTGGGTTATTTCACCTAGAGTTGCTCTATGCCGAGCGGCTTCAACTGCTAATTCTAGAAGGTTTCCAATGCCCTTTTTGGCTGCCCCTGATAGTATTTCTAATGCATTTTGCACTTCATCTGTGTTCCTATCAGCTTTCAACTGTTTTAATTTGGCAATTTGCTCATCTCTAACAGCTGTGTTGTCAATTTCTCGCAAATCAAGTTCGGTGCTGTCTTTAACTTGATACTTATTAACCCCTACAATGATATCTTTATTGGCATCTATTCTAGCTTGTTTACGAGTTGCTGCAGCCTCTATTTTCATTTTTGGCAAGCCAGTTTCGATGGCTTTTGCCATTCCTCCAGCTTCCTCAATTTCTTGAATTAGCTCCCAAGCTCTATGCATGAGATCATTGGTTAGGGCCTCTACATAATAAGATCCACCCCAAGGATCAGCCACTTTAGTTATTTCAGTTTCTGTTTGGAGATACTTTTGTGTATTTCGTGCAATTTTAGCTGAATAATCTGTTGGCAACGCAATGGCTTCATCTAAGGCGTTAGTGTGCAACGATTGGGTATGGCCCAATACTGCAGCCATTGCTTCCACACAAGTGCGAACAACATTATTATAGGGGTCTTGCTCAGTTAAGCTCCAACCAGAAGTTTGACTATGGGTTCGTAGAGCCATAGATTTTGGATTTTTTGGATTAAACTGTTTAACAATTTTAGCCCAAAGTAATCGACCAGCCCTGAGCTTAGCAATTTCCATAAAATGGTTCATGCCAATACCCCAGAAAAATGACAGCCTAGGGGCAAATGCATCAATGTCTAAACCAGCTTTTATCCCAGTTCTCAAGTATTCCAGACCATCTGCCAGTGTGTAGGCAAGCTCTATATCTGCAGTTCCGCCTGCTTCTTGAATATGATACCCACTAATGCTTATTGAATTAAATTTAGGCATATACTTAGAGGTGTACTCAAAAATATCAGAGATAATTTTCATGGAAGGTGCAGGAGGGTACACATAGGTATTACGCACCATAAACTCTTTTAAAATATCATTTTGAATAGTGCCTGTAAGATTTTCTTTGGGTACTCCGCTTTCTTCGGCTGCAATAATGTAGAAAGCTAAAATCGGCAGAACTGCTCCATTCATGGTCATAGAAACAGACATTTGATCTAATGGTATATTCTTAAATAACACTTGCATGTCCAATACTGAATCTATGGCAACACCTGCTTTCCCAACATCGCCCACAACACGAGGATGATCGGAGTCATATCCTCGATGAGTGGCTAAATCAAACGCAATTGAAAGTCCTTTTTGCCCTGCGGCCAAATTTCTTCGGTAAAAAGCATTCGATTCTTTTGCGGTGGAAAATCCAGCATATTGCCTTATGGTCCAAGGCCGTGTAGCATACATGGTAGTGTATGGTCCACGTAAATAGGGTGGAAGGCCTGCTTGAAAATCGAGATGCTCGAAGCCATCTGTATCGGTTTTAGAATACCACGGTAGTACTTCTACTTTTTCGTTGCTCATCCAACCTTTAGTAGGCTTGGCTGTATAGCTTTTATTACTAGTAGCAGTAGTTGATTTTATGCCTAGTTCTTTTAACACCTCTTGAACCAAACTATGGGTAAGGTGTTCAATGTAAAAGGAGCCGGCAGAAGGGTCAACTGCTTTATTAAAAAAGGACTCCTCTTTTAATATGCTCGAAATGTTGCGAACAGTTCTATTACTTAAAACCTCATCTGGGTTTTCAGGCTCAATGTATAATGCATTGCACCCTCCAATGATGGCTGCCATAGCAGCCGTAGATCCTTTGAGAATATTTTCATGTGGTGCGAATTTATCATTTTCCCATTTGCTAGAAACAGCCATTATATCCACATCGGAGGAATCTATTTTAATGTTTTTATTGGCTAAAACTTTGGTAATGACTATTCTAAGTGCTCTAAGCTTTGCTATTTCTAAAAAATAGTTGCTACCTATCTTTAGTTGAAAGGTTGTATTAGCAAGCATATTACCACCAAGTATGCTTTCCTCAACTACAGTGGCTAGTGCTTTTAGCTGTTCAACCGCAGAAGATTGGCCAGCATAAAAGATAGTTGATTTCACACCTGACTGGGTGTTCTCATTTTCTGAGAACCAGTACCCACTTAGTTTGTTAATGTCATATTGAGTAGCTGCATATGTTAGGTACTCGTCTAATTGATCCGTGCCTTCAAAGGAAATAGAACAGGACTCTAACTGTATTTCATTAAGTAATAGAGCAAAGTTAATTTTGGTGTTTACTTTGAAAATAATACCAGTTGCACCAAGGCTTAATGCCTCTAGGGCTATCTTGTTTGCCTCTTTTTCATGCTTAACCGTTATTTTTTGATAATTAATCCAGTCTCTTGGCTCCCCATCCAGCGTAGCTAAGTTTGCTAATGAATTGCTAAATTCACTTACAAATTCTAACCCCTTTAAATCTTCTTTAGCATAGTAAGGGGCTACTTCAATCTTATCCTCAAATATTGTAGATAAAGATTCAATGGAACCGCCATTTAAATCACTAGTTGCCTTAATACTCCATTCTTCTTTAGAATTAGGGCTAAACTCTTGTAAAAGCTGGATTTTTTTCTTTTTCATTATGGAGCTACTTGGTGTTTCAAAGTTAGCGCAAATCTATATTTATCTCAGATTTTATTTAGAAAGAGTCTGAATATCGAAAAGATTTTAGCTTAAACATCTTTTTAATGCATAGAGATAGAATCCTTCTTTTTTCTTCCATTATTTTTATTCAACTTTGAGCCCCTACAAATAAAAATAGTTTTCCTTTTATCCATTTTTGTTGATGCAAATTGATTGTGTTTCGGTATGGGAGCAGTGCCTTAAGCTCATTAAAAACAAGGTGCCAGATCAGAGTTTTACTACTTGGTTTCAGCCGATTAATGCTGTAAAACTCGAAGGCAGTGTGCTAACCATACAGGTGCCTAGTCAGTTTTTTTATGAATGGATCGAAGAGCATTATGTACATATATTAAAAGAATCTTTAGTTGCTACTATTGGCGAAAGAGCTAAACTAGAATATTCTGTGATTGTAGACCAAGGCGCAAAAAACTCTTCTCCTTATACAGTAAACCTGCCTAATTTAAATACCAATTCGCATAAGAACGATAGAGTTAAACGACTTCTAAATCCATTTGAGTTGGATGCAATGGATCAGCCCACTGATTCACAGCTAAACAGTATCTATAATTTTGAAACCTATGTAGAAGGCGATTGCAATAGACTTGGGCGTTCTGCTGGTTTTGCTGTGGCTAAAAAACCTGGTACTACATCTTTTAACCCATTATTTATCTATGGTGGAGTTGGGCTAGGAAAAACACATTTAGTACATGCCATTGGTAATGAAATTAAAGCCAATTTGTCAGATAAGTTTGTGCTTTATGTTTCCTCAGAAAAATTCATTAACCAGTTTATAAAATCGGTACAAAATAATGAGGTGCAAAGTTTTCAAAACTTCTACTTGCAAGTAGATGTACTGATTATTGATGATGTGCAGTTTTTTGCCAAAAAGGAAAAGACGCAAGAAATGTTTTTCCACATATTTAATCATTTGCATCAATCTGGCAAGCAAATTATTATGACCAGTGATAGGCCACCAAAAGATTTAAGTGGCCTAGAAGAACGCTTACTAAGCAGGTTTAAATGGGGATTAACAGCAGATTTACAGCAGCCAGATTTTGAAACTAGAATGGCCATTATTCATAATAAAATGGAGGCCGAAGGGATTATTATTCCTGATGATGTAATAGAATACCTAGCTTATACCGTAGATACTAATGTGCGAGAGCTAGAAGGAGTACTTATTTCGTTGATTGCACATTCTTCCTTAAATAAGCGAGAGATTGACCTAGAGCTTGCTAAGCAAACAATGAAGAACATTGTGCATGATATTGAAACTGAAGTTGGCATTGATTTTATTCAAAAAACCGTTGCAGAGTATTACCATTTAAAGCAAGATGATTTAAAGGCAAAAACGCGTAAGAAGGAAATTGTTATTGCGAGGCAAGTAGCTATGTATTTTTCTAAGGAATACACGAACCACTCTTTAAAGTCTATAGGTTATCATTTTGGAGGGCGCGACCACAGTACCGTAATTCATGCTGTACAAGCCGTAAATGATTCTATAGATGTGGATACTCACTCTAGAAATGCTATTGACGATCTTAAGAAAAAGTTAAAAGTTAAGAACGGGTAGTTTACTTTATCATCTTCAGAGCCTCTCGAAGAGAACTCTGAAAAGGATAAGTTAATAGTTTCTATATTTCTTCCTTATCTCCATCTGCCAGTAATCGATAATAAGCATTATTTATAATCAACAGACCTTCTGATTGTTGGCTAGACCAGTGTTTTTGATAATCTTTAGTATGCTTTATGTCGATACCAATGAGCCTGCCTTGGTATAAGCTATTAACTTTTGTAATGTATGACCCACAATAATAGTTCTTGTAGTAATAATTGTTAAACCCGAAATATGCAATAGAAATTCTATTACTAATAACCTGAGTTCGACCTAAGGAATGCTGCCAGAAAAGAAGATAGTAGGTGAAATTTTGGAAATGAAAAGTGAAGAAATAATGGATTATTTCAAGAATTTTATTTCTAAAAGATTGCCTGCTAGATATTTTCCCTTTGGGCTTTAGTGAAATTTCCCTAAACTTCCTCAAATTTCTTTGAATTAACTCGTTAGTCCTGCATAAATTTGAGTTGTTTACGAAATTTTCACTTAAAGCTGACAGTATTCCTTAGGTCGAACTCAGGTTAATACAAACTGCTGCAAATCAGTCGTTTTACTAAGTTTATCCTCTTAACCATAGCGGTGCTATGCTTTTCGAATATAAATTTCTGATTTATTGCATTTTGTCTTCTCATTACGAATTCTATTGCATAATCCGGGTTAAAGTTCTATTTTGATTTTCGCCCTAGTTTCACCGACAAAATTAGTTGCGTGGGAGTATTTGATACCTCTTTATCTACTGGTATCCTCTGAAACAAGAGGTGAAACAGGCAGCATCTAGCTGCTTGACTTTATTTGGATATTCTAATATTATTAAACGCTGTTTTAACATATTCCCAGATTAACCCATTTGAGTCCTGAGGTATTGAAAGTACCAGTATTAAACTTGCAATTGTTCCAATTAAAAATGATTTCCAGTCAAATTTTGAAAGAGTATCAATTTTTTCGTCTAAGTCATCTAATTTTTTTTCAATGATTTTTATTGACTCTATAGGAAGTTCCAATTGAGTTAACTTTTCCTTAAGTACTTTAAGACTTTGTCTTGCAAGAACTTTATCGGCTTCAGAAAATTTCTCATTTAAATCATCAATGTCTGGTTCCAGATAACTTTCACTCTCAAATGTATCCCAACCTGTAGGAGTTAATAGTTCGATTGATATCTCTCTAGCCCAGTCTATAAAGTGCTTTTTTGTTTGTTCCCAATTACCACCTACAGAATAACCTTTCGTATTATTCACAGGGTAAATTGTTAAATAATATTCATCGCTTTTTTGGTAATTAATGCTGAATGAATAGAATTCATGTTTGTATTTAATTTTAAATTCTTTGTGGTGCCCACTAATCTCAAAGTCAAATACATCAAGTTCAAATTCTTGAAAAATGTTAGAAAGTTATCTTTTTTGTGTATTTGTGACTCTCATTTTTTAAACAGTGTCAACAATTTGTTATATGAACAAATTAATTGCATAATTAATCCTTACACGTAATTATTCAACATTACTGGCATTACAAGCATCAATACATCTTCGTTTTCGTCTTGCTCTTGTGGTATAATTAAGCCTGCTCTGTTTGGGGCAGAAAGGTGAAATTCAATTTGCTTGGTTTCTACATTGCTAAGCATTTCGATTAAGAAACGTGCGTTAAAGCCGATTTCAATGTCATCTCCCGTATGTTCACAAACTAGGCGTTCGTTGGCTTCGTTAGAGAAATCTAAATCTTCGGCAGAGATAAGCAATTCGCTGCCTGTAATTTTTAATCGAACCTGATGGGTGGTTCTGTTGGAGTAAATAGAAATACGTTTTAAAGAACTTAGCATTTCCATCCTATCAATTGTCATTCTAATTGGGTTTTCCAATGGAATTACATTTTCATAATCTGGGTAACGCTCATCAATTAAACGACAGATCATTTTAATATGGCCGAATTTGAAAAACGCATTTGATACATTAAAATTAAGTTCAACATCCGTATTATCAGATGGAAGAATATTTTTTAATAAGGTAAGCCCTTTGCGAGGTATAATAATAGAATGCCCATTATCGGTTGCCACATCAACTCTACGGTAGCGAATTAGTTTATGTCCATCGGTACCTACAAAAGTGGTATTAGTGTCATCAAAATTAATGTACACACCCGTCATTGCAGGGCGAAGTTCATCACTGCTTGTCGCAAAAATGGTATTATTAATGGCTTTGTATAAAACTTCTGTAGAAAGGTTATTTGCCGTAAAATCTGCTTGTACATCTGGCACCTTAGGAAAATCAGTGGCATTTTCTCCTGCTAATTTGTAATGGCCATTATCGCTGCTAATTTCAATGCTATAAGAAGCATCGTCAATTGAAAAGGTTACAGGTTGCTCTGGCAAGTTCTTTAACGTGTCTAATAAAATTTTTGCCGGTACGGCAATGCTTCCAGCCTCACTCGATTCAACATCCAATTCTGTAATAATGGAAGTTTGCAAATCCGAAGCAGTTACAATTAACTTACCATCGGTAATTTCGAAAAGAAAATTTTCTAAAATTGGCACCACCGGATTGGTTGTTATAACCCCTTGGATGTTAGATAATTGCTTAAGAAGTACGGACGAAGAAACTATAAATTTCATTTATATAAATTATTAGATACAATTAATGTGGTAAAGGTATAAATATTTACTATTTCAAACTAGTTATAACTCAAGTGAGCTACTCAAAATTTGATTTTTTTACCAAAATTTGATTTAATTGCTTCTTATTTAATAAGCAATATGTTGAGTCCGTAGCTAATGCCAGATAATAGGGCTGTTTATTTGGAGTGTCAAAAACCTTAATAGTTTCTGTCATTCCTACCAGTGTGGTGGTAAATATTTTTACAAATGGAGTTTGCTCAATAAGGCTATCTACTTCGTATTTAGCATATTCTTCAGGCACTAAATATTGGTCTGTTTGTAAGAATAGCAGGTTTTCTAGCGAAGTTATTAATTGAGTGCTGTCAGCATTTACATCTGTAATTTCAAAGAAACCATCCTTATACCTAAACTCAATGCTATCAGTTGGGTACTTTAATTTTAAGCTGCTTAAATTTAAAAATTGAGCCGTAAAAGTTCTGCGAGTACGCCAATCTGATTCTGGTACTTGAAAAATGCCCGCTACAAAACTTCGGTAGCCAGGGATATGTACCATATAGCCATTATTTTCGGTGTCCATAATGTATGAAACTTGAGAGTCGGCATTGCCCCAAATAAAATAATGTTTAATAAGTTCGCTATTATCAAGCACCTTAACTTCAGTTCCCTTCAATTGAATTAGTTGTACTAACGAGTCATTCTGAGATTGTGGCAACGATTTTCTAATTTCCATTTGACTCAGTACCGAAAAAAATACATCTCGCATGTTGGGGTCAAGTTCGTAGCTATCATTTATCTGCCATTTACCTTGAATGTAACTAAGGGTATTTTTAGATTCTTTTGAGGTGAGAATAACATCCGTTATTACGGTTTGCGGGTCTAAAGTAAACTGTCTTTTATCGATAGATAGACCACTGTCATCCTTTAAAAATGGAATGAGTGTAAGCAATGTTAAAAGACCACCTAAAATTAAAAGAAGACGGATATTTTTTTGTTTCTGCATTATATCTTCTTAAAATCTTGTGTATTTTCTTTTTCTCGTCCAATTATAAATACCTCCAAACAGAATAAGAATAACTATTGGGAGCACTAAATTTATGAGTTGCCATGTTAGTTTTCCAGCTTTCAATTTCACTTTATCTAGTGGACGAATGAGTACTTGTTTAGAGCGAGCTGTAATAAGTCCATCACCTCTAGTTAAATAGTTTAAGAGATTTAATAGCAAGTCCTGATTGGCAAAAGTTTGGTTGGTAAATGGGTCATAACCTAAGGGGAGAGGTTGCCCTGTGGTAGGATCCACATCATTCCTTGCTAAATCTCCATCACTTATTACGATGAGTTTAGAGGTTCCTTCGGATTTAAAATTTGCCTTAGACTGCCCTGTGGGTAAAAATTTGTTTTTGAAATAGGATGTAAATGTACCTTCGAGCAAGTAAGCCATTGGTATGTTTTTGGTCGTAAACTTAACTGGGTCAAGTTCTTGCTGCATTAAGTTAATATCAACAAAAGTAGGGCTCATTAACTTTCGTGAGTAGGGTGAAGAGGAAAATAGCAGGG
>JAKISE010000013.1 GCA_021648745.1 Cyclobacteriaceae bacterium | reverse complement strand
TAAAGAATAATACAGGTACTATAACAGAGGAGTTTATAGCCGAACTTGAATTAGTTCACACTGCTACTCCTAGTGATCCAAAGCTTAATAATTCAACCTTTACCGCTTTTAATGAGCTACTTATTACTGAAGCTAAAGCCCTTAAGTCTCAGACGGAAGGTAAAGTTGAAGGATTTAACAATTTGGTAAATAAATGCATCGATTGCCATAAAACCTTTTGCCCTGGCCCAATTCCAAGAATTAAGAAATTGAAGTTTTGATGCAAGAATATTGACACTCGTAATAATAGTTAAACGAGTGCAAAATCGATTACTAATTTACTTATCAATATTGCCCGAAACTGTAGTTACTTTTTTAGTAGGCATGGTGCCAAATACATAATCCCAAAGTGGAGAAGTAACACCATAGGCTTTCGTCTGATCTTTATAATGATGCACCGAGTGGTTTGCCCACCAAGAGTTAAAGAACCCTTTTGGAGCTTTGAATATATGCTGAATATAATGCATAACTAAATAGCCTGCGTAGCCAACCAAAAAGCCTGGCAAAAAGACAAACACAAGATCTCCGATAAAGAACTTAAAAATAAAAAGAAGAGCTGTAGAAAGAGTAATGCTCATAACTGGAGGCATCGCTAATCGCTCCTTGTCTTTAGGGTATTCGTGGTGAACCCCATGTAATGTGTATTGAAATTTTTCTCTTCGCGGAGTGCTTGTGCCAATATGAAACAAGTAGCGGTGCATTAAGTATTCAACCAAAGTGAAGGTGAAAAAACCAACAAAGAAAAACATTATTGTTTGCCCAATACTTAAAGTTTGCACACTGTATATGCTGTAAATCAATAATAAAATTGAATATACAATAAATATACCTATCGGAATTGCAATATGTGTTCGTGTAAGCCTTTCGAGAAATGGATTATTAAAAAGTTGCTTACGCCCTTTATTTTTAGGTATTACTGTTACTGACATGTCTGCGGTTATTTATGCAAAAGTAAAAGGTATTAATTAATTAAGATAAAAAAAGAGTAAAAAATAAAATGCAACAACTTGGTTTAAAATGTAAACTTTCTACTTTTTAGCCAGTACCTCATTATAATATGCTTCGTATTGAGGAACAATTTTGTTAACATCAAGCTCATGAGCTCTGGCGAGAGCGGCCGCTTTAAAACCAGCTAAATTTTCATCTTTCAAAATGAACAGCGCATTTTTACTCATATCTTCTACATCTCCAATTTCACTAACAAAGCCTGTTTTGCCATGGGTGTTTAATTCAGGAATTCCCCCCGCATTGGTTGAAATAACGGGAACTTGGCAAGCCATGGCTTCTAATGCCGCCAACCCAAAACTCTCCTTCTCAGAAGGCATTAAAAACAAATCGGCCACAGAAAGCACTTCTTCCACGGCATCTAACTTTCCTAGGAAACGAACATCATCACACACATCTAGCTCCCTACAAAGCACTTCCATATTTACACGTTCAGGTCCATCGCCAACCAGCAATAATTTAGCCGGAATGTTGTCAGAAATTGTTTTAAAAATTCGGATAGCATCATCTACTCTTTTAACCGTTCGAAAATTGGAAGTATGAACGATTAACTTTTCCCCATTTGGGCATATTGCCGTTTTAAAATGATCTTTTTTATACCTTTTAAAACGTTCTAAATCAATAAAATTAGGAATTACCCTTATATCGTTTGTTATCTTAAAATGGTTAAGTGTATCTTTCTTTAGGTCTTCAGAAACAGAAGTAACGCCATCAGATTTATTAATGGAATAAGCTACAACTGGCTCGTAAGAGGGGTCTTTGCCCACTAAGGTTATGTCTGTGCCATGGAGGGTAGTTATGAAAGGCAAATTTATTCCTTCTTCGGCCAATATCTGTTTGGCCAGATGCGCAGCAGAAGCATGTGGGATAGCATAATGAACATGCAACAAATCTAATTTTGCAAACTTGGCGATATCAACCATTTTACTTGCCAATGCCATTTCATAAGGAGGATACTTAAATAGGGGATAAGAGTTAAAGGAAACCTCATGGTAAAAAATATTTTGATTGAAAAAATCGAGTCGCATAGGTTGTGAATAGGTTATGAAATGAATTTCATGCCCATATTGACCTAGTGCTTTGCCCAATTCGGTGGCAACTACTCCACTACCTCCAAAAGTTGGATAACAAACAATTCCTATTTTCATGTTTTTTATGTCAATTATTAAAATCTATGGCTTCGTAAACTAACCCTTGAATATTGGTTCTCACATTTAACTGAATTAGTTTAAAATTTTCAGGATCAGGATATACTCTGTTTGATAAAAATATAAAAATTAATTGGTGTTCTGGGTCTGCCCAGGCTGCCGTTCCTGTAAAACCTGTATGACCAAACGTTTTTTGAGAGGCTAAACCTGTTGTAGGTCCACTAGAACCTCTACTAGGCTTGTCCCATCCTAATCCTCTTCGGTTTCCAACGTATTGTCGTTTAGTAAAGTTTAATATTGTTTCAGGATACAAAAAAGTTGTTCCTCCATACGTGCCAAGCTGCAATTGTAGTTGCATAAGTTTGGCTAGGTCTAAAGCATTACTAAATAGACCCGCATGACCCGAAACTCCACCAATTAATGCCGCATTTTGGTCATTTACAAAGCCTGTTAGTTCTCCAATTCTAAACTTTCCATTGCCTTCGGTAGGCACAATTTTATTGGCCGAAAATTTATTTAGCGGATTAAAAGTTGTGCGGTTCATACCTAACGGTGCATATAAATTTTGATCTAAAAATTCATCAAGTGGTTGGTTTACAATGCGTTCAACCAGTGTTTTAAGAATTATAAATCCGATATCACTATACTTATACCCGTACGCTTGTTCATTATCAGATTTCCGTAATCTTTTTGAATGAATAGACCAACTTAAAAGAGAATCTTTCAAGTAAGGAGCTATATAAGTGTTTTGCCCTATTTGGAAAGCATCCTTTGATTTTTGGTGGGTGAGCGCACCTGCTAAATCTCGTTTAGGCAACACATTTTTCCAAAAAGGAATGTAAGGGTAAAGCCCAGCTTGGTGTGCCAATATCTCTCTTACAGGAATAAACTCTTTATCTGTTCCCCACATTTCGGGCAAGTAATGCGCAATTGGTCTATCCAAATCCAACATTCCACGTTCCGATAAAAACATAATGGCTTGAGTAGTGGCCATAACTTTAGTTAGTGAGGCTAAATCATATAAGTAACCATCTTTGATGGCATCAGAACTTTTATAGGTTTTACTTCCAAAATTTTGATAATAGACAACAATTCCATTCTTGGCAACTAATACTTGGCTTCCTGGAGTAGCCTTTTGCTTAATGCTGTTTTTAACTACAGTGTCAATTTTTTGCAATACAGAGGCATTTAAATAAACTAAGGCGGGCGGCCCAAATTGTAGCCTGCCTATGGGCAGTGTTGCAATGGAAGGAGGAGCATAACTAATATTGCTTTTTATAGAATTGAATCCTAAAGCGCCAAAAATAAGTTGAGGAACTAGTGCCTCTGTTACTCCATTTAGCTCTGGAGAGTGGATCTGTGTAATTCTTGATAATAGTTCTTTTGGGGGAAATGAGTTTGAGTACCAAACAAGAATCACCTCTGTAAAGGCAGAAATCTTGTTAATCTTAATAACCTGCGCATCTGACAATTGCTGAGCCGGAATAATAGCATAGCTGTATTTCGATAATTTTTCTACTGTTTCTAACGAGTTATCGTTAAGCCCCTCTAGCAAAAAATCAAAATTCGAGTAAAAGTTTAAGTGTCGCCTAAAAGAAAAGAAATCATTTTCGTTAGTTGCCAAGGCGCAAAAACTAGCAGTGTCTAATATTTTAATAGGCAACTTAGCAGGATTATTTAATAATGATATGCCTAAGCTATATTGCTTCCAAGCCCATCTTGTGTAATCATCTAAGTTAGTTGGTCCTGCTTTTTTTTTAGCATTGTGCTTAACAACGTATTTTTTTGCTAATGCTCTTTCGGCTAAAACTTTAATTCTTTTTTTTGTTTTTTTAGATATTTTCTTTCCTCTGTTCAACGTTTTTTCAACCGAAATATTAGAAGAGAGCCACCAAATTTGGTCGTAAGTTGATAGCGCAACATCAAGGCTATCTTTATTAAAATGGGGTGTAAGTTGTAACTGATTATTACTAATCTGAATGCCATAAAAAATAGCAGAACTGGATGGTTTCATGTCAATTACAAAATCAGCCTGAGTTAGCTGTTTTGCAAAAAAAAATGATTCTCCAGCATGTTTTTCACGAATAGCATACCCAGGAAACGGGATCACATTTGGAGTGCTGGTAATTCCCTTAAAAATATTTAAAACGGTGTAAGTTGATGTTTCAGCATTCTTCTCCTTAATTAAATCTCTATTATTTGTAATAATTCCTCCATGACTTTTGAATTCTGAACTGTCTGCTGTCCAAATAAGTTGAGCTAGTTGTTGTTTAAAATTGAGCTTATTTACTTGGCTGTTAGCCCATCTCAATGCCTCCTTTGAGGGAGCCTGATAAGCAAACAACAGGTTATACTGAAGAATGAAGGAGACTAAAAAGAAACGAAAAATGTTCGATTGCATAAAAAATGAATTCCTAATAAACCAAAGTAAACCTTTAAATCTGAATTTGACCTAAGCAATACAATCAGCTTTAAGCGAAATTTTGTAAACAACTCAAATTTATGGAGGACAAACGAGTTAATTCAAATAAATTTGTATTAATGATGTAATCTCAAGTTATCATTTTAAAAGTCGATTTCAAATATGAAAATTCCTTCTTTAATTAAAATTCCCAAACATCAACGGTTTCATATTAAACCAAGGCATTACGACCCTATAAAAGATGAGGTGGAGAATAGAGAAAGGCTCATTATAGCAGAAATAAATGCAGAAAAAAAGAAGGGTACCTATGTTCCAGGAACTCGTATTGCTACAGCATTTGATAGAGGAGTAAGTAAAAAGGATAACAGTAGCATACTTCGATTTTTGTTTGTCATTTTACTTCTTGGAGGCACAGTAGGCTATTTGTACTTTGGTCTAATGGCCGTTTATGGGGTTTTCGGAATTGGTGTACTCATCTATATTATTGCTAGATTAAAACGCTCATAGTTTTATATGCCTAGTATAATTCAATTATTGCCCGATGCAATTGCAAACCAAATTGCAGCAGGAGAAGTGGTGCAAAGGCCATCATCGGCCTTAAAAGAACTGCTCGAAAATGCGGTTGATGCCGGAGCTACCCACATTAAAGTAATTATTAAAGAGGCTGGAAAATCCCTGATACAAGTAATTGATAATGGTAGCGGTATGAATGAGACCGATGCGCGTATGAGCTTAGAGCGGCATGCCACCTCCAAAATTCGTAAGGCCGAAGATTTGTTTTCTCTAACAACCATGGGGTTTCGTGGAGAAGCCATAGCATCCATAGCTGCAGTTTCTCAGTTTGAGTTAAAAACAAAAATGGATGAGCAAGAGCTTGGTACTTCCATTGAAGTTTCGGCATCAGAAATTACTAATCAGCAGCCGGTTTCTTGTGCAAAGGGTACTAGTATTAGTGTACGTAACTTATTTTATAATATTCCTGCTCGAAGAAATTTTCTAAAATCTAATGGGGTAGAAACCCGCCATTTAGTAGATGAGTTTCAACGGATAGCCCTCGCAAATCCAAGTATTGAATTTGAGTTTTATCAAAATGATTTGGAAACCTATAATTTGCCAGCAGGCAAGCTTAGCCAACGAATTGTTGGGTTATTTGGTCAACATTATAAAGAGCAATTAGCCACTTGTAATGAAGAAACTGATTCAATATCCATTAAAGGATATATTGGCAAACCAGAGTTTGCTAAAAAATCGAGAGGAGAGCAATTCTTTTTTGTAAACAATCGGTTTATCAAAAGTAGCTATTTGCACCACGCTATTTTAAATGCATACCAAGGCCTGCTTCAGCAAGATACCCATCCGTTTTATGTGCTGTTCATAGAAATGGATCCTGCACGGATAGATGTAAATGTGCACCCCACTAAAACCGAAATTAAATTTGATGATGAGCGCACGGTGTATGGAGTGCTATTAGCTGCCATACGACAAGCGTTGGGTACTCATAATTTTGGACCAGCCATAGATTTTGATTCTAATGTTAATTTTGCCCAGCTGCAAGCAATGAACATTGGGCAACCAAGTAACAAAGACACTGCTTACACTCAGTTTAGAAATATTGAGAAGGATCCTAATCTAAAGAATTGGGAGAGCCTCTACACCGAAGAAATAAAGCAATCTAAACTTAATTTCACTACTTCTCCTTCAGAATCATTTACTGTTGAAAGTGCCTTAAACGATTCTGATAATAAGGAGGCGACTAGCTTAGGAATAAAATTTCAATTGCACAATCAGTATATTTTTTCACAAGTGAAATCAGGGGTTCTTTTGATTGACCAAGAAGCTGCGCACGAGCGCATTTTATTCGAAAAATACCAAGCTTTTTTACAAGGAACCAAAGGCCAAACCCAACAATTACTGTTTCCTATTAATGTAGAGCTAAACCCTGCCGACCATGCCCTCGTATTGGATATGAGAACAGAACTTACCAGCCTTGGATTTGCTTTTGAAGAGTTTGGCCAAAGTTCGGTGGTTATAAATGGAGCCCCTTTAACTGTGGTGGCAGGACAAGAAAAGACTGTTTTTGAAGGACTAATTGACCAATTTAAAATAAATAAGTCGAGCTTAACGATTAGTACTAAGGAAAACTTAAGTAGAGCATTGGCAAAACGGTCGTGCATTAAAGCAGGGCAAGTGTTACTGCAAGAAGAAATAAATGCAATGATAGATGAGTTGTTTGGTTGTGAAGTACCCAATTTTGCACCCGATGGTCGCTCGACCTATTTTGTATTAGATTTGAACCAAATAAAAGACTTTTTTTAATAGAATATGTTTCAACGATTAACTCCAATGGTTAAAAATCTGCTCATCATTACGGTGGCAGCTTACTTCATCCCTTCCTTATTAGGAATGAGTAATATTAATTTATTTCTGGGTTTATGGCATTTAGAGTCACCGAATTTTATGCCCTTCCAATTATTTACTTATATGTTTGCCCATGGTGGGTTTATGCATATTTTGTTTAATATGATGGGACTCATGTTTTTAGGGCCTTTGCTGGAACAGTTTTGGGGTCCAAAAAAATTTTTAACATTCTACCTAATTACTGGTATTGGAGCAGGTTTATTTTATGAGGGCGTAAAATATTCTCAAACGATACCAATGAAGAATAAAATGGAAGAATATTCTCAAAATCCAAACCCTGATGATTTTGCAGTTTTTGTTTCTAAGTATTCTCCCCAATACTATGACCAAGTGTATGATTTTATCCAATACTTTAACGATAATGCAAACGATGAATCAGCAAAAAAACAAAGCATTGGCTATTTAAATGATATTTACGGTCTTGAAATTAACGTGCCAATGGTTGGGGCATCTGGTGCCATTTACGGAATATTAATGGCATTTGGAATGTTGTTTCCCAATACCCAGTTGATGCTGCTGTTTCCGCCCATACCCATAAAAGCAAAATACTTAGTGGTAATTTTAGGTGGCATGGCCATTTTCTCTGAATTTGGGCATAAGTCTGGGGACAACGTAGCTCATTTAGCACACTTAGGCGGTATGGTCTTTGCCTTTATAATGATTAAGTTGTGGAGTAAGCAACGTAATAATTTCTATTAATATGCAATACGGAAGACCAACATACGGAAGAGGAGGATTTGGTTCTGGCATTATGAAGGAGTTTAAAAACGCTTTTAAATTGCCTGATAATGGATTGATGCAGCTCATTTTTATTAATGTAGCTGTGTTTGTCGTCTTTAGCTTGTTACACGTTATTTTATTTTTTATTCAAGCTACTTCTTTGTATGAAGTAATTGAAAGTTATTTCTTATTGCCAGCTTCTTTTAGTGCATTTATAACCCAACCTTGGACCTTAATTACCTATTTTTTTATGCACGGTGGGTTTATGCATATCATATTTAATATGCTTTTTCTGTATTGGTTCGGGCTCATTATAAAGGAATTTTTGGGTGGAGGAAAAGTGGTTAGCTTATATGTGTTAGGAGGGGTCGCTGGAGGCTTGCTCTATTTATTAATGTATAACCTTGTTCCTCCGTTTACAAATAATGTAAATACTTCCGTGATGCTGGGTGCTTCTGGCGGGGTGTATGCTGTAGTGGTTGGAGCCGCTACATTAATGCCGAATTATAGTATGCATTTAATGTTTTTTGGCCCTGTTCGTATAAAATATATTGCCCTGGCTTATGTGTTTATATCTCTTGTTAATACTACAGGAGCAAATGCAGGTGGTAATTTAGCGCATTTAGGAGGAGCTGCTTTAGGCTTTATGTTTATAAAACAACTGCAAGCTGGAACGGACTTAGGCAAACCTGTTCATTGGTTTATTAGCTTTGCCAAGAGCTTTTTTGTACATCAACCTAAGGTGCACGTTTCCTATAAAAAATCTGCTTCTGAAAAGACTTCTAGTAAGAAAAAATCAACTTCAAGCAATCCTAAATCATCAGGAAGTTCAGATGTTTCGCAAGATGAAATAGATGCTATTTTAGATAAAATTTCGCAGCACGGTTACGAAAGCCTAACCAAAGATGAAAAGCAAAAGCTTTTTAGTGCAGGGAGTAAATAAGGAGATTTAAGACTATTAGACATAAGACGTAAGACAAGGTCTTTAGTCTCGTAATCTTGCGTCCATCTCAGTCGAACAAGTAATTGCCAATGTTCTCCGTTTTGCAAGTCATTCCGCAGGAATCTTTACCACTTGGCAAGAATGTCATTATGCAAAGATTTTTGCGAACTTATAATAGAGAGCGGATATAATTTTAGTGCGGAAAAAAATAGACGTTAGATATTAGATCGTCAATATTGTCTTACGTCTAATAATCTTAAGTCTTGTGTCTTCAATTAGTCAAGCGAATTCATTACATCCTCAATATAATCTAACACTTCCTCTTGGCCTTGTTTAGCAAGTGAGGAAGTAATAAAAGACACAGGGAGCTCTGCCCAGTCGGCTTTAAGCGCTCTGTTAAATGCTGCACGATGCGATTCTACCTTATTCTTAGAGATTTTATCAGCTTTGGTAAAGATGAGGGCAAAAGGTAATTTTTTTTCACCCATCCAATTAATAAATTCCAAATCTATGGGTTGTGGTTTTAAGCGGATGTCAATCAAAATAAATGTACAGACTAAGGATTGCCTGTCTAGTAAATAACTGGCTATAATATCGCCAAACTTACCCCTATCTGTTTTGCTCACACGTGCCCACCCATAGCCAGGCAAATCAACCAAATGCCACTCGTTATTTACAATAAAATGGTTGATTAATTGCGTTTTTCCTGGCCTGCCAGATGTTTTAGCCAACTTTTTACGATTAGTAAGCATATTGATTAACGAGGATTTTCCCACATTCGAGCGGCCAATAAACGCAAATTCAGGAATGGTGGTATTCGGGCATTTTTGTACATCCGTATTACTAATTACAAACTCTGCCGTCTTTATTTTCATGGTTTTTACTTTGAGAGTGCAAGTTTAATTGGATTCTTTGAATATCCATAGTTTTAGCATCTGTAAGAAAAACACTAGATATTATTCAACATGTTAGAATCAATTTATTATCTTAGATTTTTACTAACTAACCTATTGCTTTAAGCATGCAATTTAAAACACAAGTTATCAGGTATTTATTCGCCTTATTTTTAGTAATGGCTGTGCTACCAACCTTTGGGCAAGACTCAAATGAAGAGGTCGCTCAACAAATGGTAGAAATTGCAGATGAAGTTATGCGAGAGACCAAAGCATATGGAGATGCCAAAGATACTTATATTATGGCTGCTCAGATGGACCCGAATAACCTTCGAGCTAGTTTTATGTCAGGTGTTACTCTACTAGAATCAGTAACTAAAGGTGCTGCAGAGGAGTATTTTATGAAAGTATATGAAAAAGACCCTGAGTATTCATTTGATCTATTATACAAAGTAGCTCAAAGCTTACATTACGGTTATAAATTTGATGAAGCCACCCGATATTACGATCGCTATTTAGAGAAGTTGACTGCGAACCCTGATTATTTAGGCAATGATATGGTAGAGGCAATGATTGTTAGGCGTAAGATATTTGAATGTGAACAGGGTAAAATATTAATGGAGTTTCCAGAGGATGTTGAAATTGTAAATTTGGGAGCCGATATAAATTCTAAATTTTACGATTATGCCCCAGTGGTAGATGCCGATGAAAATATAATGATTTTTACTTCAAGGAGAAAAGAGCAAAACCTGAACGAAGATGTTTCGGATGATAACCTTCCGTTTGAAGATATTTTCATCAGCAAGAAATTAGATAACGGGAGTTGGGATTATCCGGACAATATTGGCAATGTGGTTAACACCATGTACCACGATTCTAATGTAGGCTTATCTAAAGATGGCAAGGAACTTTATATTTATAAAGACGAAAATAATGGTGATATTTATGTCTCCAATATCGATGAAAATGGTGAATGGTCCTACCCTGAACCGCTTGATAAGCATATAAATACTGAATTTTCTGAAACATCCGTAACCTTATCTCCAGATAATAATACCATGTTCTTTTCCAGTGACCGCCCTGGTGGAGAAGGTGGAATTGATATTTGGGTGTCGCACCGTAATGCCAAAGGGGCGTGGCAAAAGGCCAGCAATATAGGGGCACCAATCAACACACCTTTCGATGAAGATGGGCCATTTATTGGGTTCGATGGCAAAACACTTTATTTCAGTAGCCGAGGTGGCAATGGCATGGGTGGTTATGATATTTACCGAGTGGAATATGACAGTTCAAGTCAGGTTTGGAGTACACCCACCAACATGGGGTATCCTATCAACACTCCTGACGATGACATTTATTTTACCCCTTCCAAAGATGGTAAACGAGCTTATTATGCTTCGGTAAAAGAAGATGGCTTGGGCTATACTGATTTATATATGCTAAAAGTGCCTGAAGAAATGAAGCGCGATGATCCTAATGCAGTTCCTGTAGTTGCACCAGCACCAGTAGTGTTAGCTCCAGTAATATTAACAGTTACAATTAAAGGGTCAGATGGAGTAATGGATGCAGTAATTAGGTTGAGTGGTGTGTTAGGAACAGGAGGGTTAGGAGCCAATAAAACATCCATGGGTGTTTATGAATTTTCATCTACAAACGGTAGTGCTCAAGAGTACTTATTACATGTAACACAAGCAGGTTATGAGTCTCAATCTATCTCGGTAAGTTATCCTGCAGCAGGAAATGAGGCTATTAATTTAAGCCAAACCGTAGTAATGGTAAAGGCTAAAGAAACAGCTCCAGTAATTGATATTCCTAAACCACTTATTAGAAAGTCATCTGGCGACAAGGTTCGAAACGTATATTTCGATTTTGGAAGTAGCTATTACCATAAAGAAGATTCGCCTAGCATAGAAAAGGCCATTGGATTAATGAAACAAAATCCTTCATTGATGTTGCAATTATATGGCCATTCTGATTTTGTTGGAGTTGAAAAATACAATAAATCGCTTTCGATTAATAGAGCGGATAAAGTAAAATCGACCATGATTAAATCTGGCATTGATGCAGGTAGAATTAGCATTAAAGGCTTTGGGTCTGATAAACCTTTGGCTACAAACGATCAGGAAAAAGAAGGTCGTGAATTGAATAGGCGAGTAGAATTTAGATTTGTTAAATAAGGGCTCGTTTCTTTTTAATCCTAAAACTTTGTATCAATTTTGGGCGCTAAATCAATAAGCTTCAATGGAGGTAGTTCCCTATAAAGAAAACGAACAAGGCAAAAAAGAGCAGGTTGCTCAAATGTTTAATAACATTAGCAAGCGCTATGATTTGTTAAACCATGTACTTAGCATGGGTATTGACATATTATGGCGTAAAAAAGCAGTTCGAATGCTTAAGCCTTTTGCCCCAAAAATAATTTTAGACATCGCTACTGGTACAGGTGATTTTGCCATCGAATCTGTCCGTTTGAAACCTATTAAGATTTATGGCGTTGATATTTCGGAGGGAATGCTTGAGGTTGGCAGAAAAAAAATAGAAGCCAAAAAGCTGGACAACTTAATTAAAATGCAATTGGGTGATTCGGAAAATTTGGCTTTTGAAGACAATTTTTTTGATGCTGTTACCGTTGCTTTTGGTGTACGCAATTACGAAAATTTGAAATTGGGCTTATCAGAAATGTTTAGAGTAATGAAACCAGGAGGGCATGTGGTAATCATTGAGTTTTCTAAACCTAGTGGATTTCCTATTAAACAATTGTATAATTTTTATTTTAAAGCCATATTGCCCACTATTGGCAAATTAATATCTAAAGACCAATCTGCTTATACATATTTGCCAGAGTCCGTTTCGGCTTTTCCGTATGGCGATAAATTTTTAGATATAATGAATGAAGTAGGTTTTACAGAAACTAAAGCAATTCCATTAACTTTAGGTATAAGTTCAATTTATTGGGGAAGCAAATAACTATATTACTTTTAATGTTTACGCCATTTGTGCTTATGGCGCAAAGGCAAACTGGTACAGAAGTAAACAATCCTCGTTACGATGAGAGACGTATAATAACCTATGGGTTTTCTTTTGGATTTCATACATCTTCTTTGCGATTGAAATATTCTGATTATTTTACAACTCCTGCCATGGATAGCGTACATTCTATAGTGCCCTTAAAAAGGCCGGGCTTTTCGCTAGGGTTTATAGTAAATTTCAAGTTGGCTCCTTTTTTTGATGCAAGAATCACTCCTAAAGTTACTTTTTCAGAGTATGATCTACAGTATAATTATGTGGGCAGAGGGTCTTCTGTAGAAACTATTGAAAGTGTAGGGGTGGACTTCCCAATACTGTTCAAGTACAAATCTCAACGCAGAGATAATATTAGAATGTACATTATTGGCGGAATAACACCCTCTATTGAGGCAGCAGGAAAGACAGAATTAGACGAAGATCAAAACTTACTCCAATTAGAAAGGGTTAATTTCATGGCCGATTTCGGTTTTGGCTTCGACTTGTATTATCCACTTTTTAAGTTCTCACCAGAAATTCGATTTTCATTTGGGTTAGTTGATATTGTAGGTAGCAATAATGATTTTACCGCTGGCATCAAGGAACTTAAAAACAAAACAGTTAGTATCTATTTCCATTTTCAATAATGAAAACAGCCTTAATTACAGGAGCATCTTCCGGTATAGGAGAAGCTATTGCCAGACTTTTTGCTGATAACAAAATAGATTTAATCCTATGTGGTAGAAGTAAGAATCGGTTATCTATTATAGAACAAGAGCTTTCTAAGAAAGTAAATATAACTACTGCTTATTTTGATGTTAGAAACAGGAAAGAAGTTGAGGAAGCTTTGGCTCCAGTGTTAGAAAATAACTCCATCGATATTCTTGTTAATAATGCAGGTAACGCACACGGAATGGCTCCAATACATAAAGGAAGTTTAGAAGATTGGGATGCCATGATAGATGGCAATGTAAAGGGACTACTTTATGTGAGCAAACCGATTATCGACCAAATGGTGGAACGTAAAACAGGGCAAATAATAAATGTTGGTTCTATTGCGGGCAAAGAGGTGTACCCAAATGGCAATGTATATTGTGCCTCTAAACATGCGGTAGATGCCATTAATAACGGCATGCGGTTAGATTTAAACCCTTATGGAATTAGAGTTAGCCAAATTAGCCCAGGCTTAGTAAATACAGGCTTTTCTTCAATACGATTTAAAGGAGATAAAGTAAAAGCGGATGCTACGTATAATGGTATGGAGCCACTTTATGCTGAAGATATTGCAGAGGTAGCCTTGTTTATGATTTCTCGTCCAGCTCATGTTAATATTAGTGATGTTATTGTATTGCCAACGGCACAAGCTTCAGCTACAGTTGTTAAACGAGGCTAAATAACTTTACTAAAGCTTTTTGCTCAATGTCATGGGCTCCCTCATACATGTTAATGTCGGTTGCGAGACCGTAGTTATTAGCTAGTATCCTTAAATCTCCCACTTTTTCTTTACTAATAAAAGGATCTTTATCGCCAATAGCATGAATAAGCTTTTTACCTTTCATTCTTTGATAAATCAACTCTTTGTTGAGGTCAGGAGGTAGAGCACCTCCCCAAAGAATGAGTTGTTCAAAATTAAATTTAGATTCAGCCATCCATCGACTAGCAGTTGCAGCACCCTGCGAAAAGCCAAGCACATGTACCGGTGTACTATCGGGTGTTTCTTTCTTAACTTGGCTAAACATCGCATTAATAAAGTTGAGGTAATTTTCGATGGCAACCAATCGGTTTTCGCTTGTCATCCAGCCAGCACCTACACGTCCTGAAAACCCTTCTAAATAATACTGATGAAGACCCTCTGGAGCAATTATGGTAATGCCAAGATCGTTCAATACCTTAAATTTTTTCACAAAAAACTCAGCAAGTTGCCCTTGCCCATGAAAAACAAAAAGAATAGACTTTGTGTTAGCCGACAATTCGCCTAGCATAGCATATCTGCCTTGAGATTGAAAGGAAACTTGGTGGAAATCATCTACCATTAAAAATGAAAAGCGTATGGTAAAAGCAGGGCACTGCTATCTAATATCTCTATCTTACCGTTATAACTAAAAATTACCTTGTAAGGTTTTTTTTGTAATTGTTCATATTCTAGCATTACTTGGCGGCAAGAACCACAAGGAGAACAAGTATCAGACTGTTTTTTGTCTTTATTAAAGGCAATAATCGCCAACATTTTTATGGGAGACTTAATACCCGAGGAACCATAGCTAAAAAGGGCAGTTCGTTCAGCACATAACCCAGAGGGGTAAGCAATATTTTCTTGATTGCTTCCTAAAATTAATTCACCATTGTCCAGTAATAGTGCCGCACCTACCTTAAAATGAGAATAAGGAGAATATGAATTACTAACTGCTTTTAGTGAGGCCTTTAATACAAGCTGCTCTTCACTACCTAATTTATTTACTTGATTTTCAAAGCTTTTCGTAAATTTCATATTCGTAAAAATTTAGAGTAATAATTATAGCAATAATAATCGATTAAATCCTTTTGAGAACAATAAATATCAGCCTTACTTTGGGTTCTAAAATTAGAATTACCAAATGAAAAACATATTACTGCTTGGGGCAGGTCAATCTGCTTCTACTTTAATTCAATATCTTCTTACCCTTAATGATGCCAATGGGTGGCAAATTGCCATTGGTGATGTTAATGCTGAACTTGCAAATAAAAAGGGAGAAGGCAAAGCTAGAGGTTTTGCTTTTAATGTGACCAATGTAGCACAGCTAGAAGAAGAAGTAGGCAAGGTAGATTTGGTAATTAGTATGCTGCCTGCCAGATTTCATATGGCCGTAGCTAATGCTTGCCTAAAATTTTCGAAGCACTTAGTTACAGCCTCTTATGTAAATACCGAAATGAGGGAGCTTGATGAAGAGGCTAAACGAAAGGGGCTTGTGTTTTTAAACGAGTGTGGACTTGACCCCGGAATTGATCATATGAGTGCGATGCAGGTGATTGACCAGATTAGAAATAATGGCAATGAGTTAATTGGGTTTGAATCCTTTACAGGTGGGCTATTGGCTCCAACTGATGAAGAGAACCCATGGAAATATAAGTTTACTTGGAACTCACGAAATGTAGTGTTAGCAGGGCAGGGAGTGGTTAAGTTTATTCAGGAAGGTCGGTATAAGTTTATACCCTACCATCGATTATTTAGGAGAACAGAAATTGTGCACATTCCTAAGTATGGTGAGTTTGAAGGATATGCAAACCGCGATTCTTTACAGTATTTAGATGTCTACAATTTGCGTGGAATAAAAACCTTATATCGGGGCACATTCAGACGACCAGGTTTCAGTAAGGCCTGGAATATATTTGTGCAGTTAGGTGCTACCGATGACAGCTTCCAGATGGAAGATGTGGAAACTATGACCCACCGTCAGTTTATCAATTCATTTTTATCATATAATCCTCACGATTCCGTTGAATTAAAACTAGCACATTACCTCAACTTAGATATGCAAGGAGAGATTATGCATAAACTTAAATGGGTAGGAATTTTTAGTGATGAGTTAGTGGGGTTAAAAGAAGGCACACCTGCTCAAATATTAGAAGCCATTTTGCGAAAAAAATGGACATTGAGCTCACAAGATAAGGATATGATTGTGATGTGGCATAAATTTAACTACATAGATAAAAACAATAATAACCGAGAGACCGAAATTCATTCTTCCATTGTAACCATGGGTGAAAATACAACACACACCGCCATGTCAAAAACAGTTGGGTTGCCATTGGGTATTGCTTCAAAATTGATTTTGGAAGGGAAGGTCAAATCCAGAGGAGTTATTATTCCAATTGTCAAGGAATTGTACGAGCCAATTCTAACGGAATTAAGCGAGGATTTTGGGTTTGATTTTACGGAGTCGTGTGTGTTAACGCCTCAAGAATAAAATGGAAAGCTATTGCCAGAAACTCCATAAAGAAATATCATCATTTGAGAAGTTGCCCGGAACTAGCCTAACAAAACTTTTTGAAAAAATCTATGGCTATTCTTATAGGAACTATACAGATGATTACATCAAATTCTCCCTCTTTATAAAGTCCCAAAGCAATATTTATTTGGATAAGGCTATTTTTAAAACTGTAGAAACTGGTGATAAAGGTTTGAAAGAAGAGTTGTATGCAATAGCTATGAATAAATTTCATAGGCGATATGACGTTCTGCTAAAATTAAAAGATCAAAAGTATTTTGAAGTTGTACTTAAAAATGCGTTCGATTTTTTGAGAGGCGATGATTATTTGTATTACCATGGTTTTAAATTTGAAAACGGACAAGTCCTATTCGACCTAGCAGAAGCATATTATATCTCTCAATATAAATCTTTGGTAGTTTCGTTTTTTAATGATGCTTTTAACTTTGCTATTAAATATGCGAAAGATAATAAAAAGTATGATTACTTAGATGGGCATCCAGATTCAACTACATTATTAATTCTTGCACAAGCCATTGGTTCACTTCAGGCAGGAGATAGAGAGCAATTTTCAAGCCTTATTTTTAGAATATATGAATTTTGTTCTATTGACGATAGAAGTTATGATTTACATCAGGCATCTGGCTTTATTGCACTAGAGCTGACTGCATATAAATCGCTTTTTGATCTTCAGGTTTTGAATCGTGCGGTTAAGGTAACAGGAAAGCACTACAAGGAAAACACTTTTGTACACCAAACTTTATATAGCAAATGGTATTTAGAAAAAAATATCAAAGAACCCTTATTGTACTTACAATCTGAAGAAAATAAAGAATGGCCTTCTTTTGCTGTTTTTGCACTAACTGACCTTAATTGCAAAGAAGCAATCCCTGTATTGAAATCAATGAAATCTAAAGAAAAGAACCCTGTATTTATTGAAATATTCAAGGAAGCAATCGCACGGCTTAATATCCAAAAAGAAACACCTGAAAATGAGGATAGAATTATTTGGCTAAACGGTAGTTTAACACCTACACAAAGAGCCCTTGGTGCAGAGTCTAACAATGTATTTGTGGCAAGAGCTAAAGAAAAATATAATTTGGACGATACAGTATATGAAACGGACGATGATTAGGAAGTCTATAAACTCGGTGTCTGATTCATAAAAAACCTTTTTTTAATGATATTTGATCAATTAATACCTTTACCATGCTCAAACCCTCTATCAATCAAAAGGGTACTCCCTTTGGCTGCCTCCACCGCTAGTTCATCGCACCGCTCATTTTCGATATTGCCTGCGTGACCCTTAACCCATTTAAAGGTGAGGTTAAACTTTTTTTGTAGCGGAAGAAAACGCTTCCACAAATCAACATTTTTCTTGTCCTTAAAGTTTTTCTTTACCCAACCTTTTAGCCAACCTTTATTAATAGCATCTACCACATATTTGCTGTCAGAATAAATGGTAATAGGGTGTTCGTTGGTTTTTAAAACTTCTAAACCTGCAATTACTGCCAGTAACTCCATTCGGTTGTTCGTTGTCATTCTAAACCCTTGGCTAAGTTCTTTACGGTGCTTGCCAAAGAGTAATACTGTGCCATACCCACCATTGCCGGGGTTGCCTTTGGCGGCTCCATCGGTGTAGAGCTTAATCATAATCCAGCAATATTAGTAAGAATGAGTTTTACTGCGATCGAAAGCAAGATTATTCCAAAAACACGTCTTAAAATTCCAAAACCGGAGGCACCAATTTTTCTTTCTAGCCAAGAAGAAGTTTTTAGGACAATATAAACAAATATGAGGTTGATTATTATTCCTGCAATTATGTTTGCCGTGGCAAATTCAACCCGCAAGGTTAATATTGTTGTTAATGTACCTGCTCCGGCTATAAGTGGGAATGCAATGGGTACAATAGAAGCTCCATCCACTTCTTCGGGGTTATATTTAAATAGTTTTACCCCTAGTATCATTTCAATGGCAATTATAAACATTATGATTCCTCCAGCAATAGCAAATGATTCTATGTTAAGGCCAAACAATTCTAAAATTGATTGACCAAGAAATAGGAATAGAATCATTAAGGCACCTGCAACTATAGTAGCTTTTTCAGAGTGAATTTTACCTGTTTTTTTACGTAAATCTATTACTACAGGCACAGAGCCTATAATATCTATAACAGAGAACAGAATTAGAGTTACGGAGAGAATTTGTTTAAAATCGAATTGCATTACCTTATTTTTTTCAGCTAGTAGTAGATAAGCAAAAATACTAGATTATATGGATTATTATCAGACAAACTTGTTAGGAAGTATTGCCTAGTAAAAAACTAGCTGTAATGGCTTGCAACTTAGAGCATATTTATTAGCTTACTAAGCTACCAGAATAAGGAAATTTTAGCCTCATACTCATTCTCAGTAGCTCCTAAATATTAATTTCTGCTAAGTAGAAGCAGAAAAGATATTGGTGAATATTAAACTAGGAGGCACTAATTTGTGAGGGCAGGGATAATGGTAGATTTATCGTTTTTATTTCTTATTCATTTCTAAACAAAATTCAGAAAGTTGCATTGCAAAAGGCAAATTAACCTACTAGCTTTGCACTTCGAAATCGACAGGTCAAACTTTGATCAAAAAATTATAAGATGGCAAATACAGGTAAAGTATCTCAAGTTATTGGTCCGGTAGTAGATGTAAGCTTTGAGAGCGAAAACGAATTGCCGAACATTCTAGATGCACTAAGAGTTACTAAAAACAACGGTAGCGAAGTGGTATTAGAGGTTCAGCAACACTTAGGTGAAGACAGGGTTAGAACCATTGCTATGGACAGTACCGAAGGGTTAGTTCGTGGTATGGAGGTTGTTAACTTAGGTTCACCAATTAGTATGCCTACAGGCGAATCTATTCGAGGTAGGTTATTTAATGTAATAGGTGAGGCGATTGATGGAATTGATCAACCAGAAACAGACACTAAGCTTCCTATTCACAGAGATGCTCCTAAATTTGACGAATTGTCAACTTCAGCTGAAGTGCTTTACACAGGTATTAAAGTAATTGATTTACTTGAGCCTTATGTAAAAGGTGGTAAAATCGGTCTATTTGGTGGTGCTGGTGTTGGTAAAACTGTATTGATTCAAGAGTTGATTAACAACATTGCAAAAGCATACCAAGGATTTTCTGTATTTGCAGGTGTTGGAGAAAGAACACGTGAAGGAAACGATTTATTAAGAGAATTTTTAGAGTCAGATATTATTCGTTATGGTGAAGACTTTAAAAAATCGATGGAAGAAGGAGGATGGGACCTTTCTAAAGTTGATAAAAAAGAATTAGAAAAATCACAAGCAACATTGGTGTTTGGCCAAATGAATGAGCCTCCTGGAGCACGTGCTCGTGTAGCATTATCTGGGCTTACTGTTGCTGAGTATTTCCGTGATGGAGATGGTGAAGGAGAAGGAAAAGATATCCTATTCTTTATCGATAATATATTTAGATTTACACAAGCAGGATCAGAAGTATCAGCACTTTTAGGTCGTATGCCTTCTGCCGTAGGTTACCAGCCAACATTGGCCACTGAAATGGGAGCTATGCAAGAGCGTATTACTTCTACTAAAAGAGGTTCTATTACTTCGGTGCAAGCAGTATATGTACCTGCCGATGATTTAACAGATCCAGCACCAGCAACTACGTTTGCTCACTTGGATGCTACTACTGTATTATCTCGTAAAATTGCAGAGCTGGGTATTTATCCTGCGGTGGATCCATTGGATTCTACTTCAAGAATTTTGAATGCTGAAGTGTTAGGAGATGAGCATTATAATACAGCTCAAAGAGTAAAAGAAATTATTCAGCGTTATACAGAGCTTCAAGATATTATTGCCATTCTAGGTATGGACGAGCTTTCTGATGAAGATAAGCAAGTTGTTCACAGAGCTAGAAGGGTACAAAGATTCTTATCTCAACCTTTCCACGTAGCAGAGCAGTTTACAGGTTTACCAGGAGTTTTGGTTGATATTAAAGAGACCATTAAAGGGTTTAACCAAATTATGGATGGAGAATTTGATCATTTACCAGAAGCAGCATTTAACTTGGTAGGTGGTATTGAGGATGCTGTTGCAAAAGGGGAGAAATTAATGGCTGAAGCAGAAGCTGCTGTATAAGTATGTATTTAGAAGTAATCACTCCAGACAAAAAAGTTTTTGAAGGTGAGGTAGAATCAGCTACTTTCCCAGGAACTGATGGTTCTTTTCAAATACTGAATAGCCATGCACCCTTAATTAGCACTTTGGGAGAAGGACCAATCACCTACCTTGTAAAAAAAGAAGGTGAAAGCAGCGTAACCGTTAAAGGTGGCGTTGTTGAAGTGTTAAATAACAAAGTGGTTGCCTTGGTAGAATCTTTAGTGGAGGAGGAATAGTTTTTTCTTTTATGATAATATTGAAGACTCTGCTAGCTTGCGGAGTCTTTTTTTATGTCAAATATTCAATAAGTAAAACGATTGCAGCAATAATAGCAATGCATGTAAGGCAAACACCTATAAATTTTTTCACATTTGAGCTCATACGAATTGATTAAATAAGTTTAATTCCTTCTTGTAGTTGTAGTACAAGTCCTTCTTTCTCTAGTTTTTTAATAATACGACTCACAACTTCGCGAGCTGTGCCTAGCTCGCTCGCAATTTGCTTATGAGTAACAGGTATTATTTTGCTATCGGTACGCTCTGATTTATTTTTTAAATAAAGCAAAATTCGCTGGTCGAGCTTATTAAAAATAAGATGGTTGATGGTTTCCAATAGATCGGCATACCTTAATTTAAACATACCAAAAAAGAGGTTATTTAGATTCGGAAACTGTTTTATCCACTTATTCATTTCGGTTGCAGGCAGCAATAATGCCTTTGTTTCAGACTCTGTAATAGCATATACTTTGCTTGGGTCGTTGCTTAAGCTAGATGAAAAGGACATAATACAGCTTTCTTCAGGTTGAATGTAATAAAGAAGGAGTTCTTTATCTTCTTGCTTGGTATACACTTTTATTAATCCCTCAATTACTAGGGGAACAACTTTTACAAATTGCCCTTCTCTTAATATTTGTGTTCCTTCAGGAATGGTTTGAATAGTACCAATGGATAAAAGCTCATTCAATGCCTCTTCTCCTAAAAATGAAAACGAATTTCTAATTATTTCAGTGTCGCTCATATATAAGTTGGTTACTACAAATGTAACAGGATAAAAGAGTAAACTTTAGTAGGTCTTATTAAAATGAATATCCGATAGAAGTATTGACACCGTAATCAAAGGTTAAGGCACCTTCTGTTGGAGGTTTATTATCGTAGGTGAAATAATATTTAAAATTGAGCGTAAAATTATGAAAAACCTTCCACCGCACCCTGAAATTGTATTCAGATCGAAGCCTATTTTTTACAGTAAAACTAGGGTAAACAATCAAGCTTGTGGTGAGGTCAATATCAGGTTTGGTAAAAAGGAAAAAATCATACGTTATATTTATAATTCCTTCGGTGTTATTAGTGGCATTCTGCTCGCTATCAAATTCTCTATTGAGCAACAGGCCGGCTGAAATGTCTAGTAAATTGGAGCTATTATCAATAGGAGTAAGTCCAAATCTGACATTTAAGGAGGCTCTATTTTCAATTCCTAATTCTGTATTCTGTTCCCAAACTATATTATAAATAGAAAATGATGATTTTTTATGAAAGGCTTTTAAAGAGTATCCTCCATCTTGTTTTTTACTTAATCTTTGTGAATTTTCTGTTATTACAGAGTTATAATTAAGTGTATTTAAAAATCTCTCGCTACGATGCTTAATTTCTCCAGAGCTATTAAATTGCAAATTATCATTTCCTTTTGTGTAAGAAAATCCAGCATCCAATGAACCATTAAGTTGTTTCCAAAAACTTGAATTTATTTGTACTAAACTGGTAATTTCCTGAAGAGAAACTAGTTCTTGAAATACCCCAAATGAGACCATCGAAGTTCCAGGTATTCCTTTACTGAATTTTCCATAATAAACACTGTGGTCATTCAATATAATTTCGTATTTATGAGTGCTTTCTATGGAAGAAATCTTGGCCCATGTAATGTTAATATTACTCATATCAGACGTTTTTATATGAAGCTTTCCTTTTGATAGGTTAATTATCTCACAGGTAATTCTATCGCCATTAAATAAAGTAACAGTGTCTGTTTTTTGAGCCCTTACCCAACTTATTGATAGGGTAAAAATGATGATATAGGTTGCTAAAAATGGTTTCAAGTAGTATAATTTATTGCAAACATAAAACTTTTGATCTAGCAAAATAAACTGTATTAAATACATTAGACTAAAATTTAAGAAATACAAGTTAGCAATGGTTAGTTATCTTTCTTACATTGTACCAAATACAATCTATGTTTTTTTGGTCTGGCTTCCCATTTGTAAGAATTACACTTGCCTTTACGGTGGGTATTATTGCTTCAGTTTTTTTAGCTGGCTACCACGAAATTGCTTTTGGTTTAATAGTTTTATCGTGTTTATTTTTTATAGGTACCACATTTTTTAGACCTGCCGTTTTTTTGAATTATAACTGGCTTTACGGGTTTGTTTTGGTTCTGTTTAGTTTTTCCTCTGGTTATGTTCGCTTGTTTATTGAAAGCAAGGCAAGCAGTAATGTACCTACACAAGAAATATTAGCTTATCGTGGGTTGGTGGTGTCTCAACCCTTAAAAAAAGGTAATTATCATAAATCGATAGTTGAAGTGACTTGGGTAAAAGACTCGCTTTGGAAACCGCTTAAATACCGTATAAATCTTTACATAAAAGCTGATTCAGTACATCACCAGTACGGAGATATTGTGTTGGTACAGGATAATCCTTTCCGGATTAACTCACCTCAAAATCCTGAGGAATTTAACTATAAAAGATACCTCAGTTTTTTAACTATATATCAGCAGCACTTTACAGACAATGCGGCACTTAAAGTAGTGTCTTCTGGAAACGGGAGTGTAGTTTTAGCCACTTCTTTAAAGCTAAGGGCCTACTTTTCTAAACTACTGGATAGCAACATTACAGTACCCAAAGAGGCCGCCATAGCCAAAGCACTTCTTTTGGGTAATAAAAATGAGCTAGACGATGATATAAAAAATACCTACGCAGCTTCTGGTGCAATGCATGTGTTGGCGGTAAGTGGCTTACATGTAGGTATAATTTATGGCATAATTTATTGGTTGTTTTTGCTACTTCCTAAAAGGTATCGAAAAAAGTGGTTGATAGCATCTATCTCAATTCCATTGCTTTGGGGCTATGCGTTTATTACTGGCTTGTCGCCTTCTGTACTTAGAGCCGTAACCTTATTTTCCATAATAGCTATTGGCAATTCTTTTAACCGAAGAAGCAATATGGTTAATTTATTGGCGGTAAGTGCGTTCATTTTATTGGTATTTAAACCCTATTTATTGATGCAGGTTGGGTTTCAATTGAGTTATGTGGCGGTACTTGGCATTATTTTTATTTATCCTCAAATTCGAAAAACTTGGTTGCCAACTGGTAGAATTACCATATTTTTTTGGGATGTAGTTTCTATTTCCATCGCAGCACAAATAGCAACATTTCCACTAAGTATTCTTTACTTTCATCGGTTTCCACCTTACTTTTTAATATCAAATTTGCTAGTCATTCCTGCTGCAACCCTTATTGTGGGTGTTGGCATTATCTTTTTTACGTTTTCGTATTTTCCTTTTATTACCCAATGGTTGGGGTGGCTACTAGGCATAATAATAGGTGCTGTTAATTATGTACTAGAATTAATTTACAAATTTCCTGGTAGCAATTGGGATGATATCTATCTGAATGTGTCTCAAACTTGGGTGTTATACTTGCTCATTAGTTTTATATATCTATTTATTGTTTACAAAAAAAAGTATTGGGCAAAGTTGGCAAGCTTTTCTATGATCCTGTTCTCATTTCTTATAGGCAATCGTTGGGTGAATAATAATCAGCTAACTCAAATAATCAGCTATAAAGTTACGAAGCATCTAGCGTTAGATTTTATACAGTCTGGGCAGCTGGTTTCAGTAATGGATACATTATTAATAGAGAAGCCCGATAAAATCCACTATCATATTAATCCAAACAGGCTATTGACAGGAGCCAGTGAAGTCGGTTCAGTTAAACTAGCAATGAAAAAGAAGTTATACGGAACGGCTCTTGTTTGGAACGGCACATCTATTTTAATACTAGATGAACTTGATTTGAGAGAGCACCCTTTTGATATAGTTTTTTCTAAGCGAAAACCTCAAAATGTACGCTTTAACAAGAAGTTTGGACAAGATAGATCTTTAAATCAAACAGGGAATTTTAAAGTTGAACTATAATAGCTGTTTTTTCTGTTTTGAACTTGAGTTCGACTTAAGAATCTCAATTTGAATTTCTTATCTAAAGCTTAGATTCGTAAGTTTGGTAAAATTCATTATATGCAATTTGTACGTTATAAAAATCAAAACAGGATTGGGTATATCACTTTAAATAGACCCGAGAAAAGAAATGCGCTAAACTTTCAAGTTGTGCAAGAGTTGAAACAAGCTTTTACTTTGGCCAATGAAGATTCAGGCTCGAAAGTGATTATTTTAAAAGCTGAGGGAGATGCTTTTTGTGCAGGTGCTGACTTGGCTTATTTAGAAGAACTACAACAAAATTCGTATGACGAAAATCTAGAGGATTCCACTCATTTGAAAGAATTATTTTTGCAAATTTACACCTTGCCTAAAGTAGTAATAGCGGCCATCCAAGGTCATGCAATTGCAGGGGGTAGTGGATTAGCTTCGGTTTGCGATTATGCTTTTTCAGTGCCTGGGGCTAAATTTGGATATACCGAAGTGAGAATTGGGTTTATTCCCGCTATTGTAATGGTGTTCTTAATTCGAAAAATTGGGGAACAAAAAGCGAAAGACCTACTGCTCTCTGGTCGATTGATAACTGCCCAAGAAGCCGCTGATTTTGGGGTAATAACAAAGGTTGTTGAAAAGGATTTAGGAAATGAAGTGGACGGGTTTGCTCAAGAACTGATCAGTAAAAACTCTGCTCAGAGTATGGCGCTCACAAAACAAATGATTGCTAATGTGCAAAATGTATCGTTGCATGATGGCCTTAAACTTGCTGCTGAAGAAAACGCAAAAGCTAGAGCAACCGATGATTGCAAAAAAGGAATTGCTGCTTTCTTAAAAAAGGAAACCATAAAATGGTAGATGTTTAGCTTAAAAGAATATTGAGCACAAATGCCCTCCTTGGAGGGGCAAGGGGTTGGTTTTACCATTATCTTTATGCATTACTTAATCCTGTTATTTGACCACACCTGAACTCATATTAAAAAAATATTGGGGATTTGATTCCTTCCGACCGGTTCAAAAAGACATTATAAATTCTGTTTTGGAGGGGAACGACACCTTGGCATTATTACCAACAGGTGGAGGTAAGTCAATTTGTTATCAAGTGCCTGGTTTATTAAAAGAAGGTATTTGCATTGTGATTTCTCCTCTTATAGCCTTAATGAATGATCAGGTAGCCTCTTTGAAGAAAAGGGGCATTAAGGCTATTGCTATTCATTCGGCACTTGATTACCGAGAAATTGATAATGCATTAAACTCATGCATTTATGGCGATATAAAATTTCTGTACTGTTCACCCGAACGTGTTCAAACAGAACTCTTTTTAGAAAGAGTAAAAGAAATGAATGTGAACCTGCTAGCGGTAGATGAAGCGCATTGTATCTCTCAATGGGGCCATGATTTTAGGCCATCCTATTTAAAAATTAATGAATTTAGGAAGGTATTAGAAAATGTTAATGTACTAGGCTTAACCGCTACAGCCAACGCTAAGGTGCAAACCGAAATACAAGAAGAACTTGGGTTCAGCGAGGGGTATCTGTTTAAAAGTAGTTTTGTTCGGCCCAATATTTCCTTTTCTGTTAGAATGGTAGAAGATAAAGAAGCCAAGTTGCTTGAAATACTATCGAAAGTTAATGGAAGTGCCATTGTGTATGTTAGGTCTCGGAAAGGCACTAAGGAACTTTCTGAACTCCTTCGAAAAAATAAGGTTTCTTCCACTTTCTTCCATGCAGGCTTACAACCTAAAGTCAAGGAACAAAGGCAGCAAGAGTGGATTAATAATTCAATAAGAGTAATAGTGGCAACTAATGCTTTCGGGATGGGGATCGATAAATCAAACGTGAGACTAGTGGTTCATTACGAGGCTCCTTCTTCTCCAGAAGATTACTATCAAGAGGCTGGAAGAGCAGGCCGGGACGGGCGGTTAGCTTATGCAGTATTGCTCGCTCATAAGTTGGATTTTGATCAAATGCTCAACCAGCTAGAATTAAATCACCCACCAAAAGAATTTTTGGTACAAGTGTATCAAGCGGTTGCTAATCACTATCAAATGGCAGTAGGTAGTGGGTTTATGAGTTCGAGGGTGTTTGATTTACACGAGTTTTGTAAAAAATATGAGTTAGACATGATTTCTACTTATCACGCCTTTAAAAGGTTAGAAGAAGAAGGCCTCTTGCAGTTAACAGACTCTAGCTTAAAACATAGCCGCCTCAAAATTTCGGTAAATAACACTGAGTTATATAAGTTTCAAATCGCCAATGTTAAGTTTGATGCTTTTATTAAAGGCGTTTTACGTATTTATGGAGGAGCCCTTTTTACAGATTTTTTAGTGATTTCAGAGGCCAAAATCGCTCAGTTTATAGAGGTAGAGGAAAAGCAGGTGGGAGAATTGCTTGATAAATTAGATAAGATAGGCATTGTCTCTTATGTTAGGGCTTCTGGCAAGCCTGAAATAGTATTTCTTCAGGCCAGAGTAGATGTTTCAAAACTTTTTAAATCATCTACAAGGTTACAAACATTAAAAGGGCATGTCAAGCAACGGCTCGATGCCATAATCGTTTATTTAAAAAACGACCAGAAATGCAGGATGCAATTACTTCTTTCCTACTTTGATGAAGAGTATTCTTCTTGCGGAAAATGTGATATTTGCCTCGATAAAAAGCATAACAAGGAAATTGATTTTTACGAAATAATCCTAAATAAAGTAAGCGAAAGAAGTGTTAGACAGGAAGACCTTTTACAAGAAATACCAAGTTCAAAAAAAGAGTTATTCTTAGTCACCATTCGAGAAATGCTTGATGCAGGCATAATTAAAAAAGTGGATGATCAGTTCTATTTATATTCAAAATGAGGGATTATGTTTTAAAAACTTGATTTAGGTTGTAGTTTGGTAAAAGTGTTTAATGTGAAAACTAAAATTGTTATGAAAAAGTACTTATTAATAGTAGTAGTCGGGTTTTTCAATATTAATTCGGAGGCACAGTGCAATCAATATTTCCATGTAAAGAAAGGAACGAGTTGGACATTGTCAAACTTTAATGCCAAAGGAAAATTACAAGGAAAAACCATTCAGAAAGTATCAGAATATGAAGAATCTTCGAACGGGTTTGAAGCAATTTTTGAAATCACCTCTGTTGACAAAAAAGGAGAGCAAACTTTAGTTGGTTCAAGCACTTTGACCTGTGAAGGAGGTGTAATTTATTTTGACATGAGTGACATGTTTCCTAAAGAGCAAATGGAATCGATGAAGGACTTTGATATGACCATGAAAGGAACAAACGTAGAACTACCTGCCGAATTAAAGAAAGGGCAAGAACTTAAAGATGCCAATATAGTAATGAGCGTAAGCGGGCCTATGACCATGAACTTTAAGATTGATGTTACAAATAGAAAAGTGTTAGGTATAGAAACCCTCAATACCCCTGCAGGCAGTTTTGAGTGTTTTAAAATAAGTCAGGATATATACATGAAAACAATAATAAAAATGGAAATGCGCTCAATAGAATGGTTTTCTAAAGATGTTGGCATGGTAAAATCTGAAACCTACGATAAGAAAAATAAATTAAAAAGCTATACACTTTTAACAACCTATAATTATTAATTATGCACAAATTATTAAAGAATTATTTGTTTTTGCTATTAACTGTTACCTCAATTTACAGCTTTGGCCAAACAATACAAGAAGATGTGGAGTATTTGGCCAGTGATAAATTAGAAGGGCGAGAAATTGGGTCTAATGGAGAGGTGGAAGCTGCAAAATATTTGGCAAAGCGATTCAAGAAGTTAGGGCTAGACCCTAAAGGCACAGATGGCTATTACCAAGTGTTTTCAGTAAAGCCAAGGCACAACCCACATGCTAAAGTACAAGCAGATACAAGCAAGGCATTAGAAGGGAGAAATGTTATTGGCTTTATTGATAATAAAGCTGAATACACGGTAGTGATAGGTGCACACTTTGACCACCTAGGGTTTGGAGATGAAGGATCTTTAAGCGAAGATAAAGCGATTCATAATGGAGCTGATGATAACGCTAGTGGGGTGGCTATAATGATACAATTGGCAGATTTTTTGAAAGATAAATATACCAATAATAACTATTTGTTCATTGCCTTTTCGGGCGAGGAAAAAGGTCTTTGGGGCTCGAATTGGTTTGTGAAACACCCAACTGTTGAGCTTGCTAGCATAAATTATATGCTAAATATGGATATGGTCGGACGAATGGATCAGGAGAAAAAACTGGCTGTTTATGGTACGGGTACATCTCCTACTTGGAAAACCGTACTAAGTAAAATAGCAGAATCTAACGGAGTAAAAATGATTGCCAAGGAAAGTGGCATAGGTCCTTCGGATCATACTTCATTTTATTTAGAAGATGAGCCAGTATTACATTTTTTTACGGGTCAGCACGATGATTATCACAAACCAACCGATGATGCTGATAAAATCAACTATGAAGGAATGAAAACTGTGCAAAAGTTTATTGAAGATGTTATTGCTTCGGCAAATGATGCTGGAAAACTGGAGTTTACTAAAACCAAAGATGAAGACTCTCGAAAAGCGCCTAAGTACTCGGTTACACTTGGTGTAATACCTGATTACATGTTTGAGGGCTCCGGCATGCTATTGAGCGGAGTGAAAGAAGACCGACCTGCTCAAAAAGCTGGTTTACAAAAAGGAGATATTGTTATTAAAATTGATGACCTTGAAATAAAAGATATGATGGGCTATATGAAAGCTTTGGGCATTTATAAAAAAGGAGACACATCTAAGGTGGTAGTTAAAAGAGGCGAAGAGGAGATAACGTTTGACATAACCTGGTAATATAAATTAATGGGGTTTTGTTTTACCTTCCTGTTTGGCAAGGCCTTCTCATTATTACTATAATGTGTTTGGTGCTTAATACTGTGGAGGTTTGGCTTTGTAAGTAAACTTATTGAGGAAAAGTTAACTAAGCAACACGAGCGAGTAGGAAGGCTTCTTTTTAGGGTTTAGGCTGGATTATTGCGCTTTTAATTTCATTGGGCTATGCCAATGAGAGAGTGGAGTATAACAGAGTGCGAGATTCGTTGGAGTTGGAAACTTCTCTCATTGCAAATGTGTATGCATGACTGAGAATTTTCAATACCAAAGAAGTATAGGCTATAAAAAAGGAACTTATAGCCTATGTTGATTATGCTATTGAAGATGAATGGAAAGAGGCTACCAATAATCCTTACTTTTCAAAAATTTCGAATGCTATTTTAGAAGTTAATGGGCTGGTATTAAAACTTTCAACAGATAATTCGGATCAGCAAATTTTAAAAGGGCCTGAGGTTCTTATTAACCTGAGTTCGGCCTAAGGAATACTGTCAGCTTTAAGTGAAAATTTCATAAACGACTCCAATTTATGTAGAACTAACGGGTTAATTCAAAGAAATTTGAGGAAGTTTGGGGAAATTTCACTAAAGCCCTAAGGGAAAATATTTAGCAAGCCATTTTTTAGAAATAAAAAGTGAAATAATCCATTATTTTTTCACTTTTTATTTCTAAAACCTCACTTACTATCTTATTTTCTGACAGCACTCCTTAGGCCGAACTCAGGTTATTAGTTAGAACTAATACGGTTTCTGCCCTACCCAGTTACCAGGTGGGTCGTAATTACAAACCCAAATATCGTTTCCATCGCACTCTATTTTAGCACAGCCTACTTTTTTGGTGGTTGCCCAAACTATTTGGGTATAATGCCCACAAACTCCTGAGCACGAGTTGTCTTCATAATTATACTCTTCAATTTCATTTCCCCAAGCATCAACCACTTCTTTGGGTCCGTAAAAACCAGTGGTACCCATAAACAGATTTTCGCCTAACCCTTGGGCTCGGCTATGTTTAAAAGCGCACCCTTCTTTTTTTAATTGTTTAGCCCATTTTAGGGCAGTTTTAGCCAAGCCCTCATCCCACACCAACGGTGGTACATTTACTTTTGCTCTCCACTCATTATGAGTTGCTAAAGTCTCTGAAATTTCAGTTTTGGTAAGGTTAGGTTCCCTGGGTATTAATGAGAGAATCAAAGAAAAAAGGAGCACGATGGAGTTTATCATTTTTTTAAAGTTTCTTAGCTAGAGTTTCAAGTCCTATGCTTCTTGATGCTTTTATAAGAACGGTAGTTTTTACCAAAGGGTTGGCTGTTAGGTAATCTGACAACTCTGCTTTGGTTTTAAAATAGAGGCTGCCAATACATTTAGGGGCGGCTTTTCTAATTTCTGTACCACAGAAAAGTACTGCATTAAATTTTTTGCTTCCTACAAGCTTTCCCAATAATTCGTGCTCTTTTGCGCTGTCTTCTCCAAGCTCTAGCATATCTCCTAAAATAACCGATTTAGACTTAGCATCCATTTCTGCAAAGTTTTCGATAGCTGCCTGCATTGATCCAGGATTGGCATTATAAGCATCAAGAATTAATGTATTCTTTGCAGTTTTAATTACTTGAGAGCGGTTATTAGTAGGGATGTATTTTTTTATTGCCAGTACGGCTTTACCCAAGGGTACTTTAAAATAAAACCCAATTGTTAGTGCCGAAGCAATATTATCAAAATTATATTTACCAATGAGACGAGAAGAGTGTGCTTTGCCATCTATTTCAAATTCTACAAATGGATTAGCCCCTAAGTACTTGCATTCAAAAAAGTCTCCACTGCGTGGGTACTTTATAGGGTTATTAAATCGTTTGCTCATGTTGTTGAGCACCTCATCTTGGGAATTAATAAATACTGTTTCTCCATGGGCTAAAATATGCTGGTACAATTCTGATTTTGCTCTCAGCACACCTTCAACACCTCCAAATCCTTCTAAGTGGGCCTTGCCAATATTGGTAATTATACCATAATTGGGATTCGCAATTTTGCATAAATTCGCAATTTCCCCGATATGATTAGCTCCCATTTCAATCACAGCAATATCGGTATCTTGTGGCATTGCCAATAAGGTAAGCGGCACGCCCAAATGGTTGTTGAAATTGCCCTGTGTAAAATGTACTTTGAATTTGGTTGAAAGAACACTGGCTATAAGCTCTTTGGTTGTAGTTTTTCCGTTACTACCTGTAATGCCGATAACAGGAATATCTAATTGATTCCGATGATGACTGCTCAATTCTTGAAGAGTTTGCAGTACATTGTCCACTTTTATAATGGTGTTTGCAGAATTATCGATGTCTTCATCAACAATAGCATAAGCAGCACCTTGCGTTATAGCTTCATACGCAAATCTATTTCCATTAAAGGTTTCTCCTTTAAGTGCAAAAAATAAGGAACCATTCTTTATGTTGCGTGTATCTGTGCTAACTCCTGTGCTCTTAATAAATAACTTATAGATATCTTTAATTCCCATGTGATAAAAGTAATATCTTGAATTGATATTTTTGTACATCCAATAAAGAATATGTCTCCTAAGTCATTTTAACCTTGTTTTTAGCATCTAATTATTCTTTGTTTTATACTGCTTATTTTTGAGTATGAAAACTTTTAAATGGCAGCTTCTTTTTTTGCCTTTTTTTTCTGTTATAGCAGAAGCGCAATTAACCTATACATTTGAAAACTCTGTTTCGTTTATAGAAGAGCAAGTGGTTCTTAGCCAGCCTTTTTCTGGCGGTTTTATTGCTCCACAGTACAGCACCATCGATTTAAACCTTGATGGAACAGATGATTTGTTTGTGTTTGATAGAGCTTCTAACAAAATATTTACTTATCTGTTGGAAGATGGACAGTACACCTATTCACCATTTTACGAAAGTTTATTTCCGGCAGGCTTACAGAATTGGGTGTTGTTGAGAGATTATAATTGTGATGGAAAAATGGATTTGTTTACATCCTCTATCTTCGGAATAAGTTTGTATGAGAATACAAGTACTGCACAACTTGAGTGGGAATTAATCCATCAAACCATTTATACCGAAGGATTTAGTGGGCAGATTAATTTGCAAGTAAACAGCTCAGATTTGCCTGCAATTACCGATGTAGATAATGATGGCGACTTAGATATCTTAACTTTCAATTTTTCTATTGGTGGGACTATTGAGTTTCATAAAAATTTAAGTGTTGAAAATAGTGGAGCTTGTGGGTTAGAGTTTAATAGGGTTACTCGAAGGTATGGTGATTTTGAAGAATGTACTTGTGATACGTACACATTTGGTACAGATGATTGCCCAACAACTGGAAGAATAGCACATTCAGGAGGTAGGGCTATTTTAAGTTTTAATTACTCAACCCAAGCTTTACAAGATTTATTGATAGGTCAAGAGTATTGTAATTTATCAGGATACTTGCCTAATACAGGAACAATTTCGGATGCCAAAATGGAAAGTGTTTCTTTTGACTTCCCTAATTTGACTGACCCTTTGCGGATTAATTTTCCTGCATTTTATGAAGTGGATATTTTTAATGATGGGGTTCAAGATTTGCTTGTTGCTCCCAATAATTATCAAGCAGATGGGTTGAATAACTACGATGAGTTTTACCAATATACTAAAAATGATAATGGAGAGTACGATTTTGTAACCAATCAATTCTTAAAAAATGAAATGATTGATGTTGGCCATAAGGCAAGTCCTGTTTTTGTAGACCTTGATTTTGATGGAGATGAAGATTTGCTAATTGGAACAGGAACAGTTGATGGCGCATCTTCAATTTGGATGTACGAGAATACGGGAACAATAGCACAGCCTTCATTTGAACTTGTTACAAGAGATTATCTTGAGATTTCAGTAGAAAACAATGAGTCTATAAAATTGCAAGTATTTGATATTGAAGGAAATAATTTAGATGATTTAATCCTTTATAAGATTAAAGATAATTTGCTGGAAGCTACGGCTTTTCTGTATTCAGCGAACCCTGTTATTCCTTATTCAAAATCAAACTCAGTAAAGCTCGTACTGCCAGAGCTATCAATTTGGGATAACCCCACTTATTTTAAACGGGGTGTTGAAACAGGGCTCCTTATTGGGAAGCAGGCAGGAAACTTAGAATACTACACAACTACAAGCAGTGTGACTAATGCCTCATGGCAGTTAGTTTCTGCTGAGTATTTATCTATTGCAGAAAATTTTAATAATAGAAATCTTCATACAATTATTGAAGATATTAATGCAAATGGGACGAATGACTTACTAACCTTAGATGATAGGGGGGTAATAATGTTTTATGAAAATTTTTTGGAAGGAAGCACCGCTAATCCGGTTATGGGAATTACAGAACTCGGAGGCAGCTCTTTCAGTTTAAATTTTGGTAGAATCACTCAATTCTCTTTGGCAAATTTATTTGCAACCAAGGAGCCTGCTATTTGTGTTGGATTATTAACAGGAGGTTTACAGCTTCTAAAAAATTCTCAAAGCACAAATCATGAATCTGGCCTGGAATTAATGGTGATTACCTTTCCTAATCCAGTAGAAAGCAATCAGATTACCATTCAATCTAATAAGAATGGGAGAGCTCGTGTTATAGATGTTACTGGCAAGGTAATTATTGATTCGGTTTTGCTACAGGCAGGGTTGAAAGAAAAACTTCAATTACCACTATTAGCAGGAGTTTACCTAGTAGAAGTTGTGAGTAATGATAATCAAAAACGAGTAAAAAGAATTGTGGTTACAAATTAATGCGAAGAATTGGGTAAAATGATTGAAATGGTTGTTCCTTTACCAATTTCGGATTCTAACTCTATTTTACCTTTGAGTTTATCTACGGTTTCTCTAACAATAAATAACCCGAGACCAGAACCTGTATTTTGATCGTTGGCTCGGTAAAACATTTCAAATATTTTTGACTGATATTTTTTGGGAATACCTATGCCATTATCTATAATTTTAAAAATTGCCTTGTCTTTAGTGATAGCCACCTCAACTTTAATTCTAGGCTTTCGATCGTGTGATTTATAGCGAATACTATTAGATATTAGGTTGCTCAAAATCAGTTTTAACCGATCAGCATCAGAATTAAAGTTATTATCTCCCTCAATTTTAAGAGAGAGATTGATTTTTTCAGCGCTCATAAATGCCAATGAACTAAAAATTTCATCGACTAAAACATTAAAATCAATTTTTTCATTTTTTGTTTTTAAACGGAGATTTCTTGAATAATCCGTAATGTCTGAAATAAAGCTATCTAGCCTAGTAATGCTATTGTTCATCAGCTCTAAATATTGGTTCAAAGCAGGAGAAAGCTCCTCTCTTTGAGAAAGATCTATCAGACCGAGCAATGAAGATAATGGTGCTCTTAAATCATGCGATGCACTATACACAAACCGATCGAGTTCAGCATTTAATTTTTTAAGCTTGGTGTTTTGAGTTTTAAGTTTCTTTTCTGCTTTTTTAAGCTGACTAATATCAATGTGAATGATGGTTATCTGCTCAACTTTTCCATTTACTTTAATAGGTGATGCAATACTGTACAGCAAGTATTGTTTTCCGTATATTTTAACTTTATTTTCTCCTCTTATGGTTTCTCCATTAAGTACACCTCTAAATATATTTTTCCATTTAGTGGCAGACTCCTTGTTTACATCCGAAAAATTTATTGGTTTCCCTTCATTATCGCCCCACACAGCTTTGCTCTTATTACTTTGCCAAAGCATGTTTAATTGTGGGTCACGTACAGAAAAATCAACTGGCATATCTCTCAGAAGCGTGTCCAATAATGCTTGCTTTTTTAGCAAGCTCTCTTCATATTCCTTTCTTTCAATCGAAGAACCAATCCATTGGGCAATAATTTGTACAAAATCAGAATCATAGGATTTAAATTCTTGCACATGATAAAAAGAAGTAAAAAAGATGGTGCCTCGTAGTTCACCGCGTACCCAGTATGGCACCCCAATATAAGATTCAAGTCGCATAAGCTTAAACACTTCTCTATTGCTATAGTCTGATTTACCGAAATTTGGAATCGCAACTAGCCTGTTTTCTTCTATGGTAATGGAACAATAAGTTTGGGATAAAAAAATTATTTCTTCTACAGAAAAAGGAATGGAACTATAAAAATTAGTCATTTCATAATGTTCTCCTTTAACCTTCGAAATACCGCCTAATTGCATGCCTAATGACTCCGTTGCCATTTTTAAAATATTCGACACTTTTTCATCAAAATCGATATGCATATCTGAAGTTAACGCATACATTTCTTTCATTCTTAGCGTTTGCTTTTCAATATCTCTTGTCGCTTTTTGCTTGTCCGACACATCACGAACCATTGCTTGTATTAAAAGCTCACCTTTAATGTGAAAAGCATTTAGACTAACTTCTGCATCAAATAAGCGCCCATTAAATTTTTTATGTGTCCAATTGAAGGGCTTTGACTCTCCATTAATAGCTTCATTTATTTTTTTAAATGCTTTAGTTGTTGAAAGTTGCTTATCCGGTTGGCGTAAAGGTGAAAATTGCTGTGGGGTACTGCCAATAATTTTTTCTTTTGAACAGCCAAAAATTTCCAAGGCCTTTGGGTTACAATCAATGAATGCATTATTACCCATTAAAAAAAATGCATCGTTAGCTTCGTTAAATAGAGTGCGGTACTTTTCTTCGTTTAGATGCAATAGTTTTTCGGCATCCTTCATTTCAGAAATATCTTGGATTACACCAACTATTCCTACTAATTTTTTACGACCATCTGTAATAGGAGACTTTATTACAATAGATTCCTTTGTAGTAGCATCACCTGTTATAATTCTCGTTTGAATCCTATTAATTCCTTTCGTTTTTTCATTATGCTTTAAAGAAAGAATTGTGTTTTCTTTAATTATTTTCGGAAGCTTATCTAATTTTTGGTCAATAATGTCTTTTTCTTTTAGCTTAAAATAGTTTAAAAAGGCATCATTGCAGTTTTGATATATGCCATCTGTGTTTTGTACATAAACAGGGTTAGGTAATGACTTGAGAATTGCTCGTAGTTTTTGTTCTTGCTCTTTTAACTGTTCATCATTTTTAAACCACTCCATTTCAATGCCAATTCGGTTAGCAAAGACGGTTAGTTTATAGGCTTCATCTTCTGTGATTTTAATAGGTTTGGTATCCATTACCACCACCAAACCCATGGCAGTTCCATCTTTGTAGTAAACAGGGGTGCCAATGTACGATTGAACGCCTAAGTTTATTAAGTCTTTGTCATTAGGAAATAATGTTGACACATTATCTGAAATAATGATCTGCTTTTTATCAACTACGTTTTCACATGGTGAGCCTGCCAAGCTGTACTTAAAATTTGTGTCTAATTTGTCCTTATTCCAAAATGTTATGGTGTTAACCATAAGTTTTTTAGATTTAAAATCTTTTACTTCAGCAATAAAGGCATAAGACATTCCTAGAGTTTTGGCCAATCCTTGTGTAATAGATTTAAAAAAGTCTATGCCTACTTCTTTGTAGGTACCTTTTAATATTTTGTGCAGGTTTTTATCCCAATCATTGCTAATTTTCATCTGGGTACCTGTAAGCAAATACCCATAATTGGAAGCGTCTAGTAAAATAGGAGAAACATTAAACCTTACTATTTCTGACGGGTTAGCCCTTGGCACTAACTCAATTTTATCTATTTTGTCCAACCCAGGCTTAGCTAGCTTGTCATTTTTATTAAATAGCTCTCCTATTGAGGACCCAATACAGTCTTTTGATTTTAAAAGCAGGAGATCGCAAAAGCCACTATTACAAGCAATAATTTTAAGCTCACTATCTAATGCAAAGCTGATAGATGCTTCAATAGAATTAACTAGCTGTTTAATATGGAAATTATTATAACTAATGCTTAACAGAGATAATATGAAAAAACTATGGTTGAACCTTGAGACCGCCTAATGAGTCTTTTGCATTTTTGAACATAGCCACTTGTAAATTCTTCGCTTTTTAGATGATTTTGGACACGAACTCCAAATTGTACAATAAAGGTAATTGAATATTAATAAATGTCTAAGGAATATTATTAATATTAAATATATCAGAATCTTGATAGGCAGGAAATGATTTTCGATAGTTTTCTAAATCTAATTTTACTAAGTGAAAGCAGGTAATGCCTTCTGTTTCTAATCTTTCATTCATTAAATCCCCCTTGAAATTATAGCATGCAGTGTGGCCATTATACTCTTTGTTAGTGCCGTCTTTACCCACCCTGTTTACGCCAATAGAATAGCTTAAATTCTCTATGGCTCTTGCCTGCAAAAGAGAGTCCCAGGCAGATACCCTTGCTTTGGGCCAATTGGCAACATAAAATAGTATATCATATTCGAGGTTCCTGTTTCGACTCCATACCGGAAATCGTAAATCATAACAAATTTGAGGTTTTATTTGCCAACCGTTTAAATCAAATATAGGTTGCCTATTGCCTTGGGTAAAATATTTGTGTTCTTCAGCCATTCTAAACAAATGGCGTTTATCGTAATAGCTAAAGTCTCCTTCGGGAGTAACCCAAAGCAACCGGTTAAAATAATTTTCGCCTTCGTTGACAATGATACTGCCAGTAATGACAGCGCTTGATTCAGTAGCTACTTTTCTCATCCATGCCAGTGTGTCTCCATCTGTTTGTTCGGCATATTTAGTTGTGTTCATAGTAAACCCAGTGGTAAACATCTCTGGCAAAATTATTAAATCTGGATTTGACTCAAAACTAGCTATTTTGGTTTCAAGTAAATTTCTATTGGCTTCGGGGTTTTGCCAAACAATGTCAAACTGAATGAGGGCAATGTTTAAATCTTGCATAATATTTCTGCCGCCTGTTCTAATGTTTTTTCTGATTTGGCAAAACAAATTCTCAAGTACTTAATATGTTTCCCATTTTTATAAAAAACGGAGGTGGGAATAGTAGCAATCTTATGTTCTTTGGTCATCCATTCGGCCATTTCTACGTCAGATTTATTGCTTATTTTATCATAACTAAAAAGTTGAAAATAGGTGCCATAACAATGATGTGCTTCAAACCTGGAACTTGATAGAAGTTTAGCAAATTTATCTCTTTTGGCTTGGTAAAATTTTGGCAGGGGCAAGTAATTCTCTTCGTTTTTTATGTACTCAGCTATGCCATATTGCACAGGTGTATTGGTTGCAAACACATTAAACTGATGCATCTTTCGAAGCTCTTTTGTAATGTTTTCTGGAGCTACCATATAGCCTGTTTTCCAACCTGTAGCATGAAAGGTTTTGCCAAAAGAAAAAATGGCTACGCCATTGGCATAAATGCCCGGATACCTTAGAATAGATTCGTGCTGTTTATTATCAAAAATGATATGCTCATATACTTCATCACTAATTACATAAATACCATATTTGATAACTAGTTTTTCTAAACCGAGCAAGTCTAACTCGCTTAACACAGCACCCGTTGGGTTATGAGGTGTGTTGATAATAATGGCTTTTGTTTTTGTTGTAATATTTTCTTCAACCTCTTCCCAATCAATGCCAAAAAATGGTGCTTTAAGCTCTAAATGTACCGGTATGCCTTTATTAAGTTTAATTACTGGGTCGTAAGAATCATAAGCAGGGTCGAACATTATTACTTCATCGCCTTCAAAAACAAGTGCGGTAATAGCTGCAAATAATGCTTGAGTGCCACCAGCAGTTATCGTAATCTCTGTGTCGGCATTTGCAGTTGTGTTGTAGGTTTTCTCAATTTTTTGAGAAATGCCATGCCTTAACAAGGGCAAACCTGGCATGGGAGCATATTGATTCCATCCATTTTTCATGGCACCGGAAACTAGATTTACTAAGGCCGGAGCTACTGGAAAATCAGGAAAACCCTGAGATAAATTAACGGCATTATAATCCGTTGCCATCTTTGACATAATGGCAAAGATGCTTGTTGCTGCGTTGGGTAATTTTGATTGTAGGCTCAATGTATTATTGATAATTGGCAAGCATCAATAATACGATTTTGAATAACCAATTACCAATAACACTTTTTCTATTTGGCCAGCGGTGCTTTAATTCGGTACTTGGTTTTAACCTTGCCTTTGCTAATATTTGCTAGTTTTCCTTTAAGCAACCTTTTTTTAATTGGGCTAATATGGTCTGTGAACAACACCCCTTCAATATGGTCGTATTCATGTTGAATAATTCGGGCCTTTATATCGTCATAGGTTTCTTCGTGCTTAACCCAATTTTCATCAAAATACGTAATGGTAAGCTCTTCTTGCCGATAAATTACTTCTCTAATATCTGGAATGCTCAAACAGCCTTCTTCAAAATCCCACTCATCGCCTTCTTCATTAATTATTTTAGGATTAATAAACACTTTTTTAAAGCCAAGAAGTTCATCTTTATCATCCCCTTCTTCTGCCATTGGGGTTGCATCTACTACAAACATTCGAATGCTTTTTCCAATTTGAGGGGCTGCCAATCCAATTCCGTTCGCATTTTCCATGGTCTCGAACATATCCTCGGCAAGTTTTTTTACATCTAACTCTCCTTTAGTTATGTCTTTTCCTCTTTTTTTTAGAACCGGATCTCCGTAAACAATAATGGGGTATATCATTTATTATACAACTGCGACTCCATAAACGACTGCAAAATAATTGTAGCGCTTACTTTGTCTATATTTTCTTTTTTTCTTCTATCTTTTTTGGTCGATCCTCCTCTAATCATGGCATCCAATGCCATCTTAGAAGTAAATCGCTCATCGTGCAAATGTACGGTGTGTTTAGGAAAAGTTTTTTTTAGGAGCTTAACAAATTTATAAACCGCATCGGTTGAGTCTGTTTTTTGTAAGTTGAGGTCGAGCGGTTTGCCAACAATAAAAGCCTCAACCTCTTCTTTTTTGCAATACGAAATTAAAAAATTGATTAATTGTTTGGCAGGTACGGTTTCCAAAGCAGTAGCAATAATTTGTAAAGGATCGGTTACTGCTATACCAACTCGTTTAAGGCCGTAATCTATGGCTAATAACCTACTCACTTAGTTAAGGGATGCTTGTTTTGATATGAGTTTATAGAGCTCTTTTTCAAGCAAAAGCGCTTTTGGAAATAACACTTCATTTTCAATTCGGGCATGAATAATTAAGTTTCGCTCAAAAGATTGCAATTCAGAATATATTACTTTGAGTAACACTGGTGATCCTTTTTCAAGCTGATATTCATTAGTCAATTTTCGAATACCAATCATAACATCATCTTGATGATGATGCTCCTCTGCAATAGATTTAATGGAGGCAGACTTTAATTTAAAAAATATTTTTGAAAAGCAGAGTGTTCCTTTAAGGGCGTTGTCAATTTCTTCAATAAATTTAAAGGTGTCATCCTCCTCTTCATGCATATGCCTAATAAAGTATTCTACAAAAAGTGGAAATAGTACTCTTATATCGTTGATAATAGAAGACTTATTGCCAGTAGGATAACTATCTATCAGTTTAGCTAAATAGGGCAATGTGTGCTTAATAAACGTAAAATGTTTATGCTTTAAATAGGCAATTACTAAGTCAGCAGGGAGGCTCATTAAGTACTGAAGATGATCGTTATCATCTTCAATAACATCTTCAAACCCAGCAATTATTAGCTCGGGTTTAAGTCCTTTTTCAGCACATACCTGAGATAAATTTTGTTCGGGGTAATCGTAAAAATCAATACCAAAATAATGGAGCACAGAAGCAAACACATAGTTTTCTTCTACAAGGTCTAATATTCTTTTTTTCTTTAAGTTCACTGTTGGTATTGTGTTTACCAAATATAACCAACGATGTGGCAGTATTTACGATTTGGTTCGGAATTAATTATTTTAATTTGCCGCTAAGTGATGGATTAATATTAGCATTATTTTATCGTACTTTGCTATATGACAAAAGCGGAACTTCTTCATCAAATAAAATTGAAAAACTCTTATTTATGTGTAGGGCTAGATACAGATATTACAAAAGTTCCCCGTCACCTACTTGCAAGTGATGACCCCATATTTGAGTTTAATAAACAAATTATCGATGCCACAGTTGATTTTGCAGTAGCCTATAAACCTAACATCGCTTTTTACGAGTCGCAAGGAGCTAAAGGCTGGGAGAGCTTGCAAAAAACAGTAGATTACATTCCTAAAGCATGTTTTACCATAGCCGATGCAAAGCGAGGAGATATTGGTAACACCAGTGCTATGTATGCTCAAGCTTTTTTCGAAAAAATGTCGTTCGACTCCATTACCGTAGCTCCATATATGGGTAGGGATTCGGTAGAACCCTTTTTGCAATTTGAAGGAAAGTGGGTGATTCTGTTAGCGTACACTTCTAACTCTGGCAGCAGCGATTTTCAAAAGTTAACTGTTAGTAAGGACGATATTCCGCTCTATGAACAAGTAATTTCAACTTCGAGTAAGTGGGCAGGAGATGATCAATTAATGTATGTGGTAGGGGCAACACATCCGCAAGAAATGAAAAAAATTAGATCGCTTGTGCCAGATAACTTTCTGCTAGTACCTGGTGTTGGAGCTCAGGGAGGTTCGCTGAAAGATGTTTCTGAAGCGGCTATAACCAAAGAGGTAGGCTTATTGGTTAACTCTTCGAGAGGGATTATATACGCTTCAAATGACAAGGAGTTTGCTAGCATTGCAGGACAAAAGGCAAAGGAAGTTCAACAAGAAATGTTGGGGTACTTAAATTTATATTGTTAACTTGAACCAAGCCCATGCGGGAACAATTTTTACATTTTATTTGGGCTCATCAAAATTATAAAAAACCAGAGGCATTTACTCAAAGCCACTTGCCCATTTTGGTTATAAAGCAAGGGAAACCACATGCTAATTCTGGGCCTGATTTTGGACAAGCGAAAATAAAAATTGAGCACGTTGAATGGAATGGAGATGTTGAAATTCATGTAAAAAGCTCTGATTGGGATGTGCATGGTCATCAGTTTGATAAAGCGTATAATAAGGTGGTGCTTCATGTTGTATGGAAACACGATAAAGAAGTAAAAAGACAAGATGGAACTCAACTGCCAACGTTAGTTTTGGAGCCTCTTGTAGCACAATCAACTATTGATAGGGCAAACTCTTTGTTAAACACACTAGCTTCAATTCCATGTGAAGACCAGCTAAAATCAGTACCAAAAATTTTAGTAATAAATGAGATTCAACGCGCCTTTATAAAGAGATTAGAACGAAAAGGAGCGATTATTACAGAGGAGCTTGCTAATACTAAAGGTGATTGGGATGAAGTCGCCTATCGGTTTTTTATGAAGCAAATGGGCATGAAAGTAAATGGCGAGGTTTTTTATGAGCTTGCCTTGGTTGTTCCATTCTCAATGATAAGAAAATATTCGCATTCGGTTTTTCAGCTTGAAGCCCTATTGTTTGGGGCAAGTGGCATGCTTAATACAAGCCACCAAGATGATTATATGAAAGAGCTAAGACAAGAGTATGATTTTTTAGCCCACAAGCATAAAATAACCAAATTTTTAAATGCTGAAATGTGGAAATTTTTAAGATTACGCCCTTCGAATTTTCCAACATTAAGGTTAGCTCAGGCTGCTGCAATACTGGCCAAATCAACATCCATTTTTATTTTTTTTACAGAAAAGCCCAGTGTTCTTAATGGGTTAAAGTTAGAAGTATCTACTTATTGGAAAACGCATTACAAGTTTAAAACTGTGGCCTCAAACCAAGTGCCAATTTTAGGCAAGGCAAGTATTGATTTGCTACTCATAAACGTGGTCGCTCCCTTGCTCACCGCTTACAGCAAATCACTGGATGATGATTTATACATCGAAAAAGCGCTGACACTTTTAGCTAAGGTAAAACCTGAGAAAAATGTAATTATTAGAACATGGAAAGAGCTGAAAGTAGAGGCGAAAAATGCAGGTGAATCTCAAGGCTTGATTGAACTTTATAATGAAAGCTGCCTTCAAAAAAAGTGCCTAACTTGTGGTATTGGTTTTAGCTTAATAAGAGAAAAATGAGAGAGGTATTAGGGGTTTTTATTTTACTCTGCTTAGTTTGGTTTCATTATCGAGCAACTGAAGGCTCCTTTCTGAAATCTTTTTACCTGCCTGCTATTTTTATTAAACTATGTGCTGGAGTTGGTGTAGGGTTATTATACACTTACTATTATAATGGAGGCGACACTTGGAATTATTTTAACCAAGCGACATTTTTTTCGAAAATTGCATTCTCCAGCATGGCCAATTTTAGTGCTCTATTTGTTCAAAGTAAATATGAACTAATTGATGGCTTTGCTTTTATAAACCAGCCTAGGGCTGCTCTCATGGTTAAAGTAGTGGCCATTGTAAATGTTTTAACTAATTCTAATTATTGGCTTACTTCATTATATTTCTCCTTTTTCTCTTTTGTTGGTGTTTATAAGTTTTCAGCTTGGGTTGTGCACAAATTCGAATACGGGAAAGTGGCCGCTTTGATGCTTTTTCTATGGCCAAGTTTTGTGTTCTGGTCGTCTGGTTTATTAAAAGAAACCATAGCTGTTGGGTTAATTTTTTGGATTGTTCCAACCTTTTTCGAATGGCAAGAGCTAAAATCTGCAAAAAAACTATTAAAGGTTTTGGTTGGGTTGTATTTGTTGTTTTTAATTAAGTATTACTTCGCTGTTGTTTTATTTGTTGTCCTTATTTTGTACACAATAGCTAGCTCCTTAAACCTGTCTAGCAAAAGTTTACTACACCAGATTGCTATTTGGGTGCTAATGCTTATTGTTGGCTTAGGGCTTGGAGGCTTGGTTCACCCTAACCTTAACTTTGAGAATATATTAGGCGTAATGATTCAGAACAACCACTCCTTTATAGCCATTTCTTCTCCTCAAAATATTATTATTTTCTACGAAACATCGCGAGATTGGCTGTGGTTTTTAATTAATATGCCTAAAGCTTTATTTTCTAGTCTTTTTCTACCTCTTACCTTTGGTAGGGGGAAACTGTTGATTTTTGCATCATTAGAAAATTGGGCATTAATTGCGTTAGTGATTAGAGGCGTATTAAAAGTAAAATTTTCTGAGCTAAGAAGTAGCACTATTTTGTTGCTGGCCTCTTTTTCATATATATTTATTTTAGCTGTGTTTCTAGCCCTTTCTACTCCTAATTTAGGCACGCTTTCACGTTATAAGGTTGCGTTTATACCTATCGTACTAGTATTAGTAATTATAGCAAATAAATTCAACTATTTCGATGAACGGAAGTAGTTAAGAGCCTGAGTCCGACTCTACAGAAGATAAATTTGATAGAAGTTATAATTAGGCTTCATCTATCTTATAATGTTGTTTAGTTTTGTAAAAAAAAGGAATGGAAAAGCCCGTACTTATATTTGGAGCAGGATCAATTGGGAAAAATGCTAAACAAATCTTTGAAAGCAATGATATATTGGTTTATGGATTTTTAGATGATGATGAATCATTAGTTGATACAGAAGTAGATGGAATAAATGTAATAGGACCCACAGATGCAGAATCTATGCTTCGCATTATTGGGCCTGAGTGTGAAGCATTTGTTGCTGTGGATGAAAATGAAATTAGAAAAACCATTATCAGTGATTTAAAAGAAAATAACAAAGTAATGCCGATTAACGCCATTCATTCAAATGTTATAATGGCTGAATCATCTAATGTTGGACATGGTAATTTTATAAATGCACATGTGATTCTAGGCCCTAATACTGTGGTTGGGCATCACTGCATATTGCATACAAAAGCAGCTTTGGACGAAGGTGTTTCACTTGGAAATTTCGTTCAAATTGGCATGGGCAGTAATATAAATTCGGGGGTTATTATTGAAGATGAGGTGTTTATTGGTGCAGGCGTAACCATCGTAGCGGGTATTAAAATTGAGAAGGGAGCAAGAATTGGAGCAGGAGCAGTAGTTGTAGGTCATGTGAAGGAAAATGCGGTTTTATTTGGTAATCCTGCGGCAGAAGTAAAATAATAACTACATTTATTTTTTTATAGACAGTTAGACCTATGGCACGAATTTCAGAATCGGAACTTATTATTACCAAAGATGGCAGCATTTATCACTTAAATCTTAAGCCAGAGCATATCGCAGATACTGTAATAGCAGTAGGTGATCCGAGTAGGGTATATGGCATTAGCAAACATTTCGATAAAATAGAGTTTGAGATGAATAAGCGTGAATTTATCACGCATGTAGGCACTTATAAGGGCAAAAGAATTACGGTTATTAGTACTGGAATGGGTACCGATAACATTGAAATATTTATGACAGAACTTGATGCTTTGGTCAATATCGATTTTAAAACCAGAGAAGTTAAAAAAGAAAAGAGGAAACTAAATATAGTTAGAATTGGCACTTCCGGAGCTATTCAAGAAGACATTTCTGTTGGAGCATTTATTGCATCAGACTATGGGCTGGGCTTGGATACCCTAAACTATTTTTATAATTTTAAGCATACGGCCAAAGAGCAGCAGCTGGTTGAAGAAATTCAAAAAAGTGTAAATTTAGGCTTTACACCATATTTAGCTAAGTGCTCTAATAAGCTTATGAAACAGTTTGGCTTTGATATGATTAAAGGCAACACGATAACAAGCCCCGGTTTTTTTGCTCCTCAAGGAAGAAAAATAAGATTGCCATTAAGGCTTCCAAACTTGGTTAGAGACCTAACACAATTTCATAGCGGTGATTTTTGGCTAACAAATTTTGAAATGGAAACGGCTGCATATTATGCATTGGCTAAATTAATGGGGCATGAAATGCTAAGTTTAAATGCCATTATAGCCAATAGGTCGAAGGGAGAGTTTTCGAAAGATTATGCCAAAGTGGTAGATGAATTAATAATTACAACTCTAAATAGGATATAAACTTACTCATCGTACCCTTCTTTTACTTGAAATACCTTATTTACCAGTTTCTCTGCTTTGCCATTTATAAGCATTAGCAAGTAATCATTCTCGGTTACTTTAATAGGGGTCTCAGGATTTTTAACTAGTTTCTTATTGCCGTCTTTACAACGCACTATGCCAACAAGTATGGCATTACACTCTTTTTTAATATCATAAAAAACATTATCATATAACATTCCATTATATGGATTTTCTTCTGTTACTCGGTATTGCTTCATATCATACATTTGCTCCGTTTCAGCAACGGCAATTATTTCTTCGTTAAAAACAGCCACATCAGGTTCAAAAATGTACGAGGCTAAAAGTTTGGCAGCTATATCGGTTTTCGAAAGTACATATGTGGCTCCAGCTTCAAGTAATGTTGGTTTTAAATCGGAGTTATCAAGGGTTATAATATAATTTAAATCGCTAAATACTTTTTTAGTATTTAGCATAAAAACTAGTTTTTCTGTATCGCTATCTAAGTTTATAAAAACAGCCGAAGATTTTTCAATATTAATCTTTTCTAACACCTCAGGTGTTTTTAGCTCAGAATGCATGCCAAACACACTGTTGGCTGGGTAGTTTTCATGGATAAAATCAATGGCATCTTTTTGATTAGTAATAATAGCTACTTTTTTGCCTGCACTTAAAAGCTGTTTAATTACCGATTGCGCAAAATCGTTCCAGCCTATTATTACGGCATGGTGTTTCCACTTAGTGCCACCATAACCAAGTCTTTTTTCTTCTCTTAATTTGTTCATAATACTTGAGATTAATCCAATTAGAATTGCGTAAATAGAAAAACTGGCTATTAGAAAAATAAAGCCAACGACCCTTCCTATGGTAGTTATTGGCACTAAATCACCATATCCTACGGTAGTTAATGTTGTTATCGACCACCAAATGGCATCGTGCCAGTTGTCAATGCCTGCCTCAGGGTGTAAAGATTCATTATCGATTAGTATGCTAAGAAGTACAAAGTACAGAACTAAGCTTATGAATGCTATTGCCCCTAACCGTATGAACCTAGTATTTTTCAATTCGTTATCTATAGGTGTTGATGCTCTATTTCGTCAAATGATACCAATATGTCGGTACCTAAAAGTGTAGAGTCTTGGTGGGTGTACCAACTTCTTGATTTTGGAATGTTTAAGCCAAAAACAAGCTCACTGTCTTCAAGTAAAATATATTCTCCATCATTTTTCTCTAAATCGTGGTAAAACCGGTACCCAATCATTGCATAATTGCTGGGGTCGAAATAGAAGAACCAAATATCGCTCCCTGTTTTAGCATCGTAGGTAACTTTTACCTCGTACGCCTCTTTACTGTCAAATTTTGTTATCTTAACTTTTTCTTCTACTCGAGTACCTTTATCTGTTAATTTCATTGGTAAACCCCACAAATACAAGTAATAATTTCTCATAAAAAAACTTCGTTCATCATTGAGTTTAAACTGTTCAAACTCTTTATCTGTTAGTTGGTCGTATTCATCAATGTTGTAAAAACAAGAATCTAATTTTATATGCCGCTGCACATGCATTTTTTTTACTTCTCTATTAAGGCAGAAGTTGCCTCGGATATTATCGATTTCAATGGAAGTATGCCTGTCTTCACCATCTGGTCTGCTTTCTGTAAACTCTAAATGAGCTTGTAAGCTAACCCAATTATTATTGGGGTCATGGAACTCAATAGATCGTTCTATAATTACTTTACCTGTGGGCGCGTCAGGTATAATAAAAGTGAAGAATGTAAAAATGAATGAAAGGTAAATGGTCATAGATGGTAACTGTTCAGTTCCATCAAAGATATTGTAAAATATTTGCAAAACAGAAGAGTAATCGCCAGCTTATGTGCTATAAAATTATGCAAAAGGAGGAATAATCAAGTTAATCGCTTGCAAACTCGGGCATTCTAAAATTTATCTTTTCAGATTCCATATAGGTGTAATGTGATTTGAGCCTCTTTTTGAAAGAGTCCCAATTTCGATTTGATGTCCAAGCTACTTCTGCAAATCCTTGAAATTTTGGAAATACGTAGTATTCGTACAGGGCTTCGGAAGGCAAAGTTTCTGTCCATACACAAGCTTGATAGCCAAGTACTTTATCTAGCACTATTGGGTCTAGTTCTTTTTTTATATTGTATTCATACATAGCTCGAAATGTACTGTCTGAATTTTGGCCACTTAAATAAAACCACGACCAAGGTGTGAGTATAATATTATTCCCATTTTTTGCCGTTCGGGTGGGCGAGTCTGGTTGATAATCTCGCCAATACATCATAAGCAAGTTGCTATTAACCTGCCCTTCTATTACGTCATCCCAAGCAATTACAGTTTTCCCTTTGGCTTCTAAATATTTTTGAAGAGCTTTAACATAATAGTTTTGAATTTCGTTTACGTGTGTCATTCCATTTTTTTTCATAAAATTTTGGCATAAAGGGGATGATTCCCACGTTTCCTTTTCAACTTCATCAGCACCAATATGTACCGTATCAGAGGGAAATAACTCAATAATTTCGTCCCAAATATTAAATGAAAATTCAAGTACCTCATCTTTGCAAGGGCATATTGGGTAGGAAAACTCAGCTCCCCACCCAGCTTCTTCAGTACACGAAAGGTATGGGTAAGCTCTAATAGCAGCAGACATATGGCCAGGCATATCTACCTCAGGAATAATATCAATAAAATGTTGAGCAGCATAAGTTATTACCTCACGCATATCATCTTTGGTGTAATATCCACCATAAATTGAACCCTCTATAAATCTGCTATCAATTGTATAGTCAGGGTTTGTTTGGGCTCTTTCCATACAAATGCTATCTTGGTTATTAAACGTTCTGTAAGCTCCAACTTTTGTAAGTAGGGGGTATTTGTCAATTTCAATTCTCCAGCCCTGGTCATCGGTTAAGTGTAACTGAAATTTATTCATTTTATACAAAGCCATCCTGTCAATAATTGTCATCAGGTACTCTTTGGTAAAAAAGTGCCTCGATACATCGGTATGAAAACCCCTCCACTTGTTTTCTGGCTTATCCTGTATTTGTATAGCAGGAATGGTAATGGTTTGTTTTTCAATATCAATTTTCGATGACCATAAAATTTGCCGAAAGGTTTGTGCTGCATAAAATGCTCCTCTGGCAGTTTTTGCCTCTATTAGCACACCATGCTTGTTTATCTCTATGGTGTATTCGTTTAAAGCAAGGCTAGGGTTTTTTAATAATTGAATTTGTCTTCCGCTAGGCTTTTTTTCAATGTGTAAAACCAACCCATCAAGTTTGGCAAGGGCATTAATAATAACCTGCTCAGCTCTGTTAAACGAACTATCATACGTAATTGTTAATTGTTGATGTATGGTTAAAGCTTCAGCATCTAAAAAAACAACCTGCTGTGGAGCAGGAATAATGCTATGGCTTAATACAGCCTCATTTATATGTGGCTGACTACTTACCGAAAAAATGGATAAACTATAAAAGCAAATAATAAGGTTAAAGAAAGTTAAGTTAAGCATAGCAGGTTTAATCTAATGTATAATTAAGTGTGCTAAGGTTGCTGCATTTCCCTGTCCTGAACTATTCATGAGTAATTAAGGCTATACTTCTTAACATTCCTTGTTTTAGATTTTTTTTATCAAATAAAAACAAGGAAATAGCCTAACTAATACACACTTATAAATTGAGGTGCATGTATAAAAACAGATTACGCAAATTGAGGACACTTTCACGCATATTACGTAATTCAAAATTTTATTTAGCCTTAGTTTTAGCAAAAAAATATGTATGGTTATAGGTATAGATTTAGGAGCTACTCAAATTCGAGCAGGCGTGTATCAGTCTGGTAGTATTTTAACAAAAAAGAGGGCTATTTTAAAAGATAAAGATGTTTTAAACAAAACCATCTCACAAATAATAAATTTTATAGCCCCTTTGGTTACGGCAGATATTACAGGAATTGGCATAGGAGTACCCTCTGTTGTAGATATAAAAACAGGTACGGTTTT
>JAKISE010000106.1 GCA_021648745.1 Cyclobacteriaceae bacterium | reverse complement strand
AAAATAAAATGAGTGTTATCAACGCTATAAGAAACAAACTGATACATCGAGTATTTACCTGTGTAAACGAAAATAGAAAATATGAAAATATTTATATCAAAGCGCTTGGTTAAACCATAGAAATCGACCTAAGGAATGTTATCAGAAAATAAGGTAGTAGGTGCGCTAAATAGCTGGTTTTGGAAATAAAAAGTGAAGAAATAATGGATTATTTCCCCCGATATACTTCGGGGTTATTTCCAAAAGATTGCCTGCTAAGTATTTTTCCTTAGGGCTTTAGTGTCCCGATAATTATCGGGACCCCAAACTTCCTCAAATTTCTTTGAATTAACCCGTTAGTCCTACATAAATTTGAGTTGTTTATGAAATTTTCACCTAAAGCTGACAGTATTCCTTAGGCCGAACTCAGGTTTAGAGGTAATCATATAGCTACATACAACATACTTGATATGCTTCAATTAGAGATAGGTAATAAAAAAACAATGCCTTCTAAAGCTTGTTATACAGTTAATAAAAAATAAACGAATAATTATAAATAAATCACATCAGGAATACAAATTTGTAAAAATTAACCACAGAGTTCACAGAGCTACAACCACAGAGGTTTCAAAACTTTGTGTCCTTTGCGCCTTCTTAGTGATCTTTGTGGTTAAGTATGCAAGTGCCTACCTCTAAAATTATTTATTCATTCTTTAAAATTCCTTTTCTTAACGACTCTCCTTTCAAGTCGATTCGATGTGAAGAGTTCACTAACCTATCTAAAATAGCATCGGCAATGGTTGCCTTCCCCAATAATATCATACCAAGCAGAAACAGGTATTTGAGACGATACAATGGTTGACATTTGACTATGCCTATCATCAACAATATCCATCAACGTTTCACGGGCATAATTATCAAAAGCTTGCAGGCCAAAGTCATCTAAAATAAGCAGGTTTACTCTGCCTATTTTCTTGAGTTCTTTTAAATGAGTGTCTCTAAGAAAACAGGTCTTTTTTTAGAGACACTCTACTTATAAAGCCCATTATTGCCTTTTTCCAATAAAGTCATCAGTTTAGCAACTATTTTCGGAGAGTCCATAGCAATATTTGTTGTTTCTAGCGGGTCATTTTTATGGTCATATAATTCAATTTTAGGTAGTTCATTTCTATAGTACTTGGTAAGCCGGTACCTATCTGTCCTCAACGATATTCCTTCCTTATAGTAGCTATATGCAACATTACTCTCAGTAACATTGTCATTTTCAAGTAAATTAACAAAGCTTTCTCCATCAATTGGATGTGACAAATCAATATTACATAGTTCCAATAAGCTAGGATAAATATCGACAGTCTCTACGATTGATGAGATTGACCTGGAGTTATATTTCTTGGGAATTTTAATGATCAATGCACTTTTTAAAGCATTTTCAAAAAGTGTATGTTTACCCCATACTTTCTGGTCTCCTAAATGCCAACCATGGTCACCCCATACAACTATAATTGTATTTTCAGCTAACCCAAGAGAATTAATTTTGTTAACAATTAGCCCAATTTGATAGTCAATATAGCTTATACATGCATAATAGGAATGTATGAGTTTTTTAGCATATTCATCAGAGGCCAGATGAACAAGACTTACTTTTTCGTCTGATAATTTATACCCGTTAAATTCTTCACTATTATGTAAACTATTTAGATGAACATTTTTTGGCAATAATGGGTTTGGTGATATTGCAATAGAATCTCTGTCGTATAAATCCCAATATTTTTTCGGAGAATTAAAAGGTAAATGAGGCTTAAAAAAGCCAATACCAAGAAAAAAAGGTTTTGAATTATTTTTAAGCTCATTTAATTTTGAAATGGCCAACTGCGTACTAAGTCCATCAACATAGCCTGTATCATCAACAATGCCTTTTTCGTATGGTTTTACTTGCTTTTTTAGACTTTGCCTGTTTTCTCCGTTAACATAACCGAAGAAAGCATTCCAGCCCGTTTTCCATTTACCGTAATCAAAAAGTAATTCATCCCAACTATGCGGTAGCTCTTTTATTCCTGAAGGTTTTTCATTATAGCCATAAATAAAACCATCAGCAGAATGGCTAATTTTTCCAATACCAACTGTGTGGTAGCCGTTCCGTTTAAATTGATGTATAAAGGTCTCAGGGATTGCGCTTTCGGGTTTATTCGAAATTACTTGTTCTGTTATATCATTTCTTAAATATGCTCTTGTTTTTGGCCTCATTCCAGTAAGTAAACTTTGGCGGGATGCACCACAGGTTGGGGCATTCACAAAATGATTTTCAAAAAGCACACCTTCTGAGGCTAACTTATCTATATTAGGAGAATGAACAACACTATTTCCATAACATCCTAAATCGGGGCGTAAATCATCAATTGCAATGAATACAATGTTTGGTTTCTTGGTCTCTTTTACGCAAGAGATTAATATAGGTAATAGACCAATTAATAATATTTTAAGCATTTCTTTCATATTCGTATTTATTTAGGCTTAATCGGGCTTTGCATATAACAGTTAGTGTAAGAGTAGTACCTAAATTGAGCGTTTCAATGAACTACCCCCGCAGTAAGCTGACGGGGTATCAAGTAGGAGTTTACTCCGTAAACAACTTTTTTTCCGATGCAAGCATCGGGAAATTAAACCACTTATGATTAATTTTACTTTACTAAGTTAAATAAAAGGAATAATATTTACCTTATAATTATGTTAAGTTATTGTTATTCAGTAAATTACATTCTTAAATAATTTATTTGTTAACCACCGATTGAATATAGTGATGACTAAAATTCAATCGGATAAAAAAATAGTTGAAAACCAAATGGGGGCTACATTAAAAACACTGCGTAGTTATTTAAAACAGAATGCTGAGATTTATTTTCCGTTATTGCTTTTGATGGGCGCAGGTTATTTATAAAGTGAATCATAGCGCGTTATTTATTCCCTAGAAAATGCGATCAAAAATGCTTCAAGGCTCTAAGAACCCTAAATAAAGTATTAGAAAAACTAAAATCTTAGTGACTAAAGAATGTTTTAGTGGATTAATATGGGCTTTGCCACAGAAAACGGGTAAGCTACTCAAGTTCAGATCTTACGAAGAACGTATCTATCACAGTTCCGTCAATATCCTTAAAGTAAAAACGAGCTAGTGTTGCATCTCCATTATAATTAAACTCACCAAAAAGCACCCCATGCTGACCTCCATTATTGATATGGTAAACACTTGCCCACCAGGGGTTATTATCCAAGCCACCTTCGGCATCGCGAATACCTTTGCCACCTAAACCTGAAACAAATGCAAAAGATCGGCCTTCATCCAAACCGGCTGTTGCAGGGTTATCTTTTTGTAAATTAATGGTATTAGAAGTACTGGAAATAACCTGATTCTCAAAATGGCTCATCTCATGAGTACGGCTATACGAGTGTTCGTGCCCTGTAGCCATAATGGCTCCTGCCTTGCGCGATTCTTCATATACATTCCATCCAGCTTGGTCTTCTTTACCACCGATTTGCATCAGCTCCTGGTTTTTATGCCAAATGGCAACCCTCCATATAGAGTTGTCTGTTGTTAGCTCATCACGAATATAATTTCCGGCTTGTTCCGAACCAATGCCAAATTCATCGGGGGCAGAAGTAACAAAAAACATCCCGTTATAATAAAAAGAAGATAATACGCCCAATTGGCCACTCCAAGTTATACCTAACCGGTTAAACCTAGCCTCTTGGTATTGCTGATATCCATCAGCCCCATCCCATTCTTTCTCATCGTGGTTTCCAACACAATAGAAATAGGGGAAATTTTTTCCAAGAACCTTATTGATATTGGCTTCAAACACCAAAGGAATATCGAGGTAATCAAGATCACCTGCATGTACTACTACTGCGGCACTTTCACTTTTTATCAGGTTTAATACGGCATCAGCATTGCTATCTGTTCCTGTATCTCCTATAAATGCTATTTTAAAGTTTTCAGGTACAGTGGAAAGAATTACATGAAATTCACCACTTTCCATAGTTTGATTTTCGACTGTTACCGTTACAGGGCCTGTTGTGGCACCCTCAGGAACAGAAGTAGTGATGGATGTATTTGTAGCAGCACTTACTTCTGCAACAATACCGTTAAATTTTACTAAATTTTCATCGGGTACTAAGCTAAAATCATTTCCAGTAATTATAACTTCTGTACCCACTTTGCCACCAGTTGGGCTAATGCTAGTTATTTCTATTTCAAAAACCTTAAACTCCGGACCAGTGATAGTTTTTCCGCCAACGGTAACTGACACAGACCCACTTGTAGCTCCTACAGGTACTAATGCTGAAATTTGAGTAGCTGTAGCAAGAATTATTTCAACTGACTCTTTTCCATTAAATAGGACTACATTTTCTGTGGTATCGTTACTAAAGCCGGTACCTGTAATGGTAACAATTGTTCCTTCTTTTCCAGATAAGGGATCAATTGTTGAAATAGTAGGCGCAAAATTGTCACCTGGGTTACATGATAACAGAACAAATACAAAAAAAGAAATAGTGCAAAAACTATATAGATAATTAATAATTCGGTTGAGAAGCATAGTTTATTTGTTTATTTTAATTAATACACATAAACTAAACCTTACCCCTAGTGCCAGTCTATAAACCCGATAGCTATCCTTTTGGAACGTCATTCTGAGCACTCCATGCGAAGAATATGTTCAAGTGTAAAGGGATTTTATCACAACCTTAGATTAACTTTTATTCTTTAACCACAAAGTGCACAGAGAAGCCACAAAGCACACTGAGAAATGCTTTGGAATTGTAAAACAATTAGTTATTGTTTTACAATTCCTTTGTGAACTCAGTGTTATTATTTTCTGTGATCTCTGTGGTTTAATTTTAATTTTTATTTATAGGAATGTCAATTATAAAGTCAACTTATAAACCCTCGTTTTTGCTTTCGCTTCAGTAATGCCTAAGCATATTTTATTGTGCTCCTAATAGGGGTCTTGTCTTTTCTAGGTGTATAACCTAAACAAACGCCAAAATATTTGGGAGCAATGAGAAAAAATAGTACCAATAAGCTTGTTAAAAAATACATTAGTAATGAATGTAGTAAAGATGAAGACGAGTTAATTGAAAATTGGCTTATAGACCCCCAAAAAAGGGTGTCTGTTAATAAACTAATGAAATCGCAGTGGGAAGAATATGATTCTTCTAGCTATAAAAACGAGTTTTTTAATGCTCATGCTTTATTAGACAAAGTGCATACGACAATACAATCCAAAAATGTTGCTCCACTTAAAACAAGCAATAAACCTTGGTATTCTTTTCAATGGATGCGCATTGCAGCCATTCTTTTACTTCCTATGATATCAATAGGAGTTTACTATACCCTTTCTAATCCTGAACAAACTACGGAAAGCATTGCCTATTCACATATTGAAAACAAGTCCGGTCAAAAATCAAAAATTTATTTACCTGATGGGTCAAAAGTGTGGCTTAATGCCGAAAGCAAATTAAGTTTCCCACAAAAATTTGTAGGCAATAAAAGAGAGGTTTCCCTCGAGGGTGAGGCATTTTTTGAGGTAGTTGAAAACCCCGACTTGCCTTTTATTGTAACCACCGCAGATATTAATATTAAGGTGCTTGGCACTTCATTTAATGTAAGTGCTTTTCCGGAAGACCTTGTAACAGAAACAACGTTGGAAACAGGAAGTGTTGCTTTAAAAAAGGTAAACAGCAACGAAGATTTTCTAATGTTAGAACCTAATCAAAAAGCCACTTATAGCAAGAAAAAACAATCATTTGCCATTAAAAATGTTGACCCTTCATTTTTTACATCATGGAAAGATGGCAGGTTAAAATTCCATAACACATCTTTTGATGAAGTGGCTACAAAACTGGAAAGATGGTATGGCGTGGAAATTCAATACCCGAAAACTCTTAGTAATGAATATCACTTAACCTTTACCCTTAATAATGAATCTTTAGAGAAAATATTGCAACTGATGAAAACACTGGTTCCTGTTAGCTACCATATAGATGGAAAAAACGTAAAAATTGAATTAAAATGATCTTAACCCGAATAGTAAAAGCCACCTGCTCGGCTGTTGTAATAGTTTTAATGTTAACCACTTGGGCAAATGCACAAGTAAAATTAAAAGACATTAAAGTTAACATTAAAGCCAAAGACGCAAGTTTAGAAGAGGTACTACGAGAAATAGAGAAGCAGACAGGTCTTTCCTTTTTTTACCTTGAAGAAGAACTAAAAAAAGACAACACCATAGATATAAGCTATGCCGATAGTTCGCTAGAGCAGGTGCTTACCGATTTGTCTAAAAAGTCAGGCGTACAGTTTCACAGAAACAACAACCAAATCGTAATCAAGCAGTCTCAGGTTAAGCAAAAGCCAAAAATACAAAAAATAGGAAAAGGGAATATTACAGGCAGAGTTACTGACTTTGCTGATTCAGGGCCATTGCCAGGAGCATCGGTTTACATTAAAGGCACAACCATAGGTGCATCTACCGATATTGACGGCAATTATCTTATTGTTAATGTGCCAGAAGGCAAACAAACACTAGTTATTAGCTTTATAGGGTATGACGAATTTGAACTTGAAGTTGAAGTAATAGCCAATTCTACCATTACCCATAACGTAAAATTATCAGGCGACATTTCTACTTTGCAGGAAATTGTTATAAAAGGAAACTTAGAAGGGCAAGAAAAAGCCTTAAATCAGCAACGTACCTCCGATAATATTAAAAATATTGTTTCTGCCGACCTCATGGGTCGTTTTCCTGATGTGAATGTGGCTGAGGCTCTCCAAAGAATACCAGGCATTACTATAAATCGGGAGCGAGGCGAAGGATCAACAGTTCAAATCAGAGGAACACCAGTCCATTTTACCACCATTAGTATAAATGGAGAGCAAATTCCCTCAACTGAGCCAGGGGTAAGAAGCGAGGCACTCGATCTTATTCCAGCTGATGTATTGTCTTCATTAGAAGTTACCAAGGCAATTACCTCGGATATGGACGGTGATGCTATTGGAGGAGCCATTAACCTGAGAACACCCATTGCCAAAAGCCTGAACACCGCTTTAAAGCTGGAAGTAGGAGGAGGCTATAATGATATGTCGCGAGGGTTAAATGGGTTAGCACGTTTTAAATTTGGAAAAAGGTTTCTTCCAACAGATGATGTGGACGAAGGGCGATTAGGCATAATTTTTAATGGGAGTTATTATAGAACGGATAATGTACAGGATATAGGAGAAGCTGTTTGGGACTACCCCAGAATTAATAACCAAGATCAGGACTCTATATTGACTATCATGGACTATCGTTATAGAGATTTGTTTAATATTCGTGAGCGTATAGGGAGCTCCTTTACCCTTGATTATAAATTTAACAGGAAAAACTCTCTCTTGTTTAATGTACTGTACAGCCGCAGAGGCGATAATGACCTGAGAAGCAGGGCAAGGTACGATCCGGATGTAGGTACTTTTATTACACCCACAGTATCACAAAATGCCAGAATAAGACGCGACCTTAGCATTAGAGAGGATGTAAAGAGCAATATTAGCTATAGCCTTGAAGGAAAACATACCTTAGGGAATATTAAGTTGGATTATGGTCTTTTTTATACCGACTCAAGGCGCAAAGGCTCTGAAGAATATATTCTTTTCGACAGAAGAACATTTGATATGGAAACCATTGGCTTGAATACGGATTTTCCCACTTTCGAACCGCTCGATTTTCCGGGCACCATCCATAATCCTGTATTATATGACAATTTAAATCGTTTTGAAAGAGAGGAAACAATTAGTACGGGTACCAATGCCGTAGCCAGAATAAATATAGAAATACCTTACACCATTGCTGGAGCCGATGCTTTCCTAAAAACTGGAGGTAAATTTCGGCAAATTAACAATGCACGTGACCGAGAAAGTCAAGTATATCGCTATGTACCAGTAGATGATGACGATGTATTTGCCAACCTGATTGATGGCTTTGAAGATTCACGATTTATGAACGGCAACGTACGTTTTGGGCCTAGCCTTAATCCAGCTAAAGTAAGAAACTTCTTTAATGAAAACTTCAATGATTTTACCCTAGATATTGGAAATTCGCGCATAAACAGCGATCAGGCTGATTATAAGGCTAATGAGCAGGTAGCAGCCGGCTATGTAATGACTAGGTTGAAATTTAGTAAGCTTATGCTCCTTACAGGGGTAAGAGCCGAGTTTACTGCGGTAAGTTACGATGCCAATGTTGTAAGGCGTAACTCTGGTTCATGGGAAGGCACTGACCTAGTTACAGGTTCATCCAGGTTTAACTTTATACTTCCAAATGTGCATGTAAAGTACAGCTTTAACCGGATGACTAACCTAAGAGGCGCTCTTACCTATTCTTATGCCAGGCCTAATTTTGGAGACCTTGTACCTTTTGACAATATAAATTTGAACAGTAGGAGAATTTCAAGGGGTAACCCTGACCTGCGCCCTGCCAGAGCTACCAACATTGATTTGATGTTCGAAAGGTATCTGAACAATGTTGGAATTATTTCAGGAGGGCTGTTTTACAAATTAATTGATGATTTTCAGGTCGATCGTACTTTTCGTCTTGACAGCGCCAATTATCAGCAATATGTTACTGATCCTACCCTCATTAATTATAGGTTTGAACAGGTGCAAAACGGAGATGCGGCTGTAGTATATGGTGGGGAAATCAACATACAGACTCAACTGGATTTTCTTCCTGGAATACTTAGTGGCATAGGAGTGTATCTAAATTATTCCTACATCTATTCACGTGCTACACTGGATGATGGACGTGAAATAAGGTTGCCCAACCAAACCGATCACTTTGGTAATTTTGCCCTAACCTATGATTTAAAAGGATTTTCCGGAAGGGCTTCATTCAATTACTTGGGTGGGGTAACCCTTGCCATTTCGGATGTACCAGGATCTGAATTGGATCGTTTTCGTGAGGGTCGATACCAATTGGATATCTCGGCCAGTCAAAAAATCACAAAAAATATAAGCGCCTTCGTAGAGTTTCTCAATGTAACGAATACTCCTCAAATCGAGTTTATAGGTAAGCGTAACCGTGTAGCAGAAATCGAATACATAGGATGGTGGAGTAGATTTGGAGTTTCTTATAGATTATAAAAAAACAAAAACATGATTAAAAATAAATACAACCTGCGTAACATAGCCCTAGCTATTATTTTTCTATCGGCAGTAACTGCGTGTAAGGATGGATTAGACAAGCTACAGGTAGAGCCACCAATCATTGCACTTTTGTCGGGTGAGGATATTATTAAAAAGAATGTGAAGGATACTATTCCTCTTTTTATAAACCTAAAAATCGCAGCCAGCGAAAAATTGGCTTCATTTGAATTGACCAAAGACGGGGAAGTAATGGATTTTGTCACCTTTACCAGTGAATTTTCCTCCATATATCAATATCAATATACTATTGAGGATGGGCTGGAGATAGGAGACGAAGTATTGTTTGGATTAAAAGTAACGGATCAAGCTGGTCAGGAAACCATACGAAACATTACCTTGGAAATTTTGAATCGATTATTTTTTCTAGACATAGTTGAGCTAAATGGTCAGGTTCTTCGCTCTATCGAAGGCACCATTGATACCGTATTTACCATGTCGGCCGATACCAGTTGGATTGTAGAAGGAGAATTAAAAGTTCAACCCGGTGCTGTATTAAATATTGAAGCTGGTACTACTATTTACATGAGAACATCTAGTAATCTTGCAGAATCATAAAGTAAAAGGAATCCGCGAGATGT
>JAKISE010000105.1 GCA_021648745.1 Cyclobacteriaceae bacterium | reverse complement strand
GCTTTAACCAAACTTCCCTAAACCTCCTTATATTTTCTTGAATTAACCCGTTAGTCCTACAAAAATCTAAGTTGTTTATGAAAGTTTCGATTAAAGCTGACAGCATTCCTTATCCCGAACTCAGGTTCATAGTATTCCATATCCTTTAGCAAATTATATTTTAACAAAGGTCTAGTGTGTGTGCACCAATTTAGATGGGGAATACCTATTTAGGCCTATCGATATTTTACCCATAATAAGTGATATTACTTTCCAACCTGAGCCCATCCATGGGCAAGCCCCTATTATTTCGATAACTGAACGTTTATCAGAACTAAATTATCTAGGGAGTAGTTGTACACGCTTCAATTGAGCTCGTCATTGTCGCGTTTAACGGGCCAATCTTCTTGGTTAACCAACCAAGGTGGTAATTCTCAAAAAACGGGCTCGGAAGAGCCCAGAGATTATCGGGTCTTATGCCCTCCGTACAACTTCGGGAGGCGGGCGCCCGATAATGACGGTAATATTGGGCGTTAGTTATGAAATAGCCATATTTACTAGCCTAAGCTTAGGTAAATACGGTCTGCTGACAAGCTATAAAATTTGCTAAATCAGCATTTATAGAGGTTATTCAATTGTTTTAACAGTTCTCTATGTAAGCTTAGTGCAAACAAAACTGATGGATACCCCTGCACTTTGAGCTATCGATGGCCTTAAATTAAATGCGTTAAAAATTTCAATTTGTGGAGCGGTTAAAAAAGTTTGCTGTTTGAGTTCCAAGTTTTTGGGGCGAGTTTTAAAATTTTTCAGCGTAACGAACTGAAAATTAGCAATTTAATTTATAGCCTTGGCTTTTTTACTTACTTTTTGTGTCAAGACAAAAAGTAAGAGCCCGTCTGGCTTGAAGACAAAAACATAAATTTTGATGGGAACGCGAGTTTTTCAGCAGACCCTAAATAGGTATAAATTTGTTTTCTATCTAAGTTATGTTAAATTTCTATCTTACATTCGTATTGAAATCAACATTCTAAAAGCCATGCATAAATCATATTTTCTAGCCCTCGTAGTTGCTTTGTTTTCATTTTCGTGTACCGAAGTCGTTTTTGAGTCGCCTCAGCCACCAGGTGGTAAAAACCTTACTAAAATTCCCGATTCCTTAGTAGGGAGCTATTCATTTGTAGTGTTAAATGAGCAAGAAGCTATTCACATTACAAAAGATTATTTTGATGGTGATGAAGGGAAGAAGTATTTATCCGATTCATTGATTATGCGCAAAATGGGTAACAAATATGTTGTTAACCAGCTCATAAATAAAGAGGGTGAGACCAACGGAAAGTGGTCGGTTTACGTATTTGAAGAAAAGGGATGTGGTTTTTTAAAGGCCACTGCATTTATAATTTCTAAAGATGAGTACATTGAAAGTTTTTCTAACACCTATGCCGCAACTTTAGTGGGTGGAGGGCAAGAAAAGCAAGTAATTATAAGTCCAGACAATAACCAGTTTGAAACATTGCTGAAAGACAGAGAAGCCACCTTGGCAATAATTTTAGAGAAACTGGAGGAGTAAAATTAATTAATTCAATACCAGCTCTTTGCTTAGTTTTTTGCCTGTTTCAAGATAATGGTTGAGGGCGCGTTCCCAATACTTCATATCTTCGTGAAAGTGCTTAGCAACCATAGATTCAATCATAGTTTTGCCTAACTCACTTAAAGAGGTGTATCGGTATGTTAGCTCTGCAGAACAACCTTCCTTGGCTTCGTGCAATTGGATTGATATGCGAACCGTAAATAAGCCTTGAGTAACTCTTAAAAACTCTATCCAAAAAATGTCTGGCTCATATTCGTTTACTTGCCAAACAGTTTCAATACCTTGCCCAAATGGAGTTATAAAAACGCAATTTTTTTCTATAAAACCAGAGCGTGAATATACCATTTCAAAATCCCACCCATCAATCCATTCTCTTTCACGCACTGGGCATAATAATGAAAATACCTCCTGAGTATTAAATTTGTAATGATGAATGGAATTAAATGTTTGTACAAACATGAAAAAATAACGCTATATATTTAATCTTACTTTTTTGGTTTTCCAGCTCTTCTTACCTTAGCAGAATATAAACTATACAATAATCTAACAGTGAATATATTCCGTTTATTGCACACAATTTACACCATTTTTTTATTTGTTGTATCGGTATTGATATTATTTCCATTTTTCTTCTTGTTTGGGTTATCACCTAAATGGCATCATTTAGCCTATAAGCTTGATCATTTATGGGCGATAGTTTACTTTCCTCTTTGCTTTTTTAAAACCCAAATTATATTCGAAGGTGAAGCACTTGAGGATAAACCGGTTATTTATTGTGCCAATCATTTTTCTACAATAGATATTCCGAGTATGGCCTTACTGCCAAAGCAAGCCTGTTACGTGGGCAAAGAATCAATCTCAAGTCTGCCGCTATTTGGCTATATGTTTAAAACCCTTCATATTACAGTTAATAGAGGTAGTTTCAGAGACAGGGGCCGTGCCTATAGAAAATATAAAGATGCGATTGAACAAGATAAATCATTATTTATTTTTCCGGAAGGAGGTATAAACTCAACTAATATTCCGCAGCAATCTAACTACAAGGATGGCGCGTTTAAATTGGCTATTGAATGTAATATTCCTATTGTGCCTGTTAGTATTTTACATAACTGGAAAGTGCTACCCGATGGAGATTGGCTTATCAAAGGGCGTAAAATAAAGCTAGTGGTTCATAAACCCATAGATACAACTAGTTTAGTGCATGCTGATATAAGGGCACTTAAAGAAGAAGTGAGATCGATTATACAGAGAAAAATTAATTTAGAAAATGGGATAAAAACAAACCTGGAGTAGAAATTTTTGGTAAGAATAGATAAGAATAAGGGGCTTAGAATATATTTTAAAAATAATTGAAAATACTATCCTATAATTTTTGGTATATTCATCTGTCCGTCTATTTTTGCATCGCAATTGAGCAAAGCAGATGATGTTTTACTTGAAAGCAAAACCAGAAAAAGCCTAGTGCTTATTCAGGCCTCCTTAGCTCAGTTGGCTAGAGCAGCTCACTTGTAATGAGCAGGTCATCCGTTCGAGTCGGATAGGAGGCTCTCAGATAATCAAGCAGTTACAAATTTTTGTAACTGCTTGATTTGTCGTAGCCAAGACAAAATCATTATCTATTTCTACTCTTATTCTCTTCTTTGAATATTCCTTGACCTATAAATTTATTAAAGGCTAAAAAGGAGCTTAGAACTACTCAATTTAATTGACACAGTAGTTATGTTAGCATTAAATGACAAACTAACAGCTAGGGATTCACTAAAACCTGAGCCTGTACTTAGGTATGTTATCAGCTGTAAGAGAAAGTTTCATAAACAACGCTATTTTATGCTGGATCAACCGGTTAATCCATCTGCCAATTGGCGCAGAATCGGTTTAGGGAAGTTTCGCTAAAGCCTATTGGGAAACTTTAACTTGGCGTACCCAAACTATCTACCTAATGATCATCGACCAAAGCAAGACATGAATTTTAGAAGAATTACTCATTTCCGAAAACCTGCTTATTGGTTCTAAGGCTCCCCTAATTAAGTATAGACTTTATTGCCAGATTCTTTGCAGAATTCGGGTTCAACACGTTCCAAAGAATGATGTAGGGCCTTTTTGGTTAAAGAGCTTTTAGCGCACTGATAAAATTCCTATCCTAATCCCCAGGCTCTCTTATAGTATCAACAATGGCTTGTACCTCTGCCGGTGGCGGAGGTGTAAACCTAGAAATGGAAACCGAAATAACAAAGTTTACCAGCATTGCAACGGATCCAAATCCTTCAGGAGATATGCCAAACCACCATTCTTCTTCTGTTCCACCACCAAATCCCTGAAGCTTAAATTTGATCATATAAAACAGCATAAGTAATGTGCCAATGACCATACCTGCTATAGCACCTTCTTTATTCATTCTCTTATCAAAAATGCCCAAAACTATGGCAGGAAAAAATGATGCGGCAGCCAATCCAAATGCCAAAGCAACCGTTGCAGCTACAAAACCAGGTGGATTAATGCCAAAATAGCCTGCAACAATTACAGCTAATCCGGCACCTATTCTTGCCCACATGAGCTCAGCCTTGTCCGAGATATCTGGCTTTATCTGCTTTTTTATCAAATCGTGCGATATACTGGTAGAAATTACCAACAATAGACCTGCTGCTGTTGAAAGTGCTGCAGCCAACCCTCCGGCTGCAACCAAGGCTATTACCCAATTGGGTAGCCTGGCTATTTCTGGGTTGGCTAAAACAATAATGTCTTGGTCAATAGTCAATTCGTTTTGGGAAGCATCAGCCACATACTGAATTTTGCCATCCGCGTTCTTGTCAGTAAATGATATTAATCCTGTTGACTCCCAGTTTTTAAACCAACTAGGGACATTGGAATATTCAGCATTGGAAACGGTTTCAATCAAATTAGTTCGAGCAAAAGCAGCGATAGCAGGAGCCGTTGTGTAAAGGATTGCGATTAATACTAACGCATACCCAGCCGACATTCGAGCATCTCGCACATTTGGTACAGTAAAAAAGCGAACAATTACATGCGGTAATCCTGCAGTGCCAACCATAAGTGCAAGGGTAATGGCAAACATATCAAGGGTTGATTTAGTACCCATTGTGTAAGCCGAAAAACCAAGTTCTTTATGCAGATTATCTAATTTGTCTAGTAAATACGTGCCCGAGCCATCTGCCAACTCACTACCAAAACCTATTTGTGGAAGCCACTCACCAGTGAGCTGAATGGAAATAAAAATAGCAGGCACCATGTATGCAAATATGAGCACACAATATTGGGCTACTTGTGTATAAGTAATGCCTTTCATTCCTCCAAGAACAGCATAAAAAAACACGATAATCATTCCTATTATTACACCTGTATTTACAGGTACTTCCAAAAAACGAGCAAAAACAACTCCCACTCCTCGCATTTGCCCAGCTACATAAGTAAACGAAACAATTAGAGCACAAACAATCCCTACCGTGCGTGCTACATTCGAATAATACCTATCGCCAATAAAATCAGGAACAGTAAATTTTCCAAATTTTCTTAGGTAGGGTGCAAGCATAAGTGCAAGCAACACATAGCCGCCTGTCCAACCCATTAAGTAAACGGCACCATCGTAGCCCATAAAAGAAATGAGGCCTGCCATTGAAATAAAAGAAGCGGCAGACATCCAGTCCGCAGCTGTGGCCATTCCATTGGCAAGTGGCGATACACCCCCTCCGGCTACATAAAACTCTTTTGTACTGCCGGCCCTACTCCAAAGTGCAATACCTATGTATAATGTAAATGATAATCCAACGATTATATACGTCCAGGTTTGAATATCCATATTGATTACTTCTTATCTTGTTGATTTGTATTGTACTTGTTATCTAGCTTATTCATCAAATACACGTAAATAAATATGATGATTACAAAAGAATAGATTGACCCTTGTTGGGCAAACCAAAAGCCTAGTTTGAACCCACCAATTTTAATGCTGTTTAGCTCATCTACCCAAAGAACACCGAACCCGAAGGAGCAAATGAACCATATGGTTAAGAGTATTATTAGGTAGAATATGTTTTTTTGCCAATATTTATGGCGTGCTTCTTTAGTACTCATAATTTTAAAAATTAACTTTAGTTTGGTTAAATAGCTTTCGACTACCGCTTAGGCCGAAGTTAAAGTTGAAATAATTTGCTGTTACGTAAACAGAACTTACCTTGGCTCATACCAGTTAATTAGGATGCTCTTTTTCAGAATAATTACCAATTAAATTATCTTAACATTTTGCTAAAGTAGGAACCTTAAAAAGAATTATAAAATTTTTCGGGTTTTTAAATCCATCTTTTATTGTACTTTCTAAAAAATGCCAACCTTTGAAATTCATTTCAACTTGTACTTACAAGTATATTAATTGAATTTTACAAATGTCAACACTCGATCTTTCTGTTCTTATCGTTTATTTTTTAGGTATTACCGCTTATGAGCTTTGGGTGGCCAGGTGAACAAAAACCAGTGACCAATACTTTAGAGGAGGCCGTTCTTTTAAATGGTGGACAATGATGGGGCAGACATTTGGCACAGGTACTCATTCCGAAATGTCAGTTGCGCAATCTGGGGCTTCGTTTGCAGGCGGGTTTGCAACTATTTGGTACCAATGAAAAAACCTGCTAATTACACCGTTTTACTGGTATTTGGATTGCTGTTGATCGATATGGGAAAGTTCATCAACTCCGTTATTGGCACAGAAGCACTAAGACAGCAAAAAGGCTGGGGGCTCATAGGCAATAACCAGGTGAATACTATAGCAAATGATTACTGGACGTTATACGAACACATTGTTCCTAAAGACAAACACATTCAATTAAAAGCAGAAAATTTTACTGTGGAAGGATTTAAGAGCTTGTTTTGGCAATCAAAGTGCTATTCAAAAAGTATTGAGATGCTTACTTTATCAGTTTTACTTTTGATACATCATCGAAATAGCATATTAGCTATATTTAATTAGCAATGCCGTTTTTGGAGGTACAAAACTATTCTTAACTTATTCAGGTTTTAAAACGAGCCATGCAGGTAAAAACGATCTGAAGAGCAAAAGGCTTCAGAGAAAATTCGCAAATTTTTGCTGGTATAATGTGCTCCTTCAAGGTGTAAAATGGCTTGTTTTTCTACAACTTGTAAATGTTTTGCTAGCTCCTTAGTTGCATTTATAGCTCGTATATTCTGTTCTCCATTTACTACTTCAATACCGTAATCATTTTTAAGTGTACTAAACAAGGAGCGTTTTTCATACTTTTTCTGACAAAATCGTGGAATATCAATGTTTACCAAATGCACAATATCAAAAATGATAGGTTTATCATCGATCAAACGTAACCTCTTCATATTAATACATCCTAACGACCTTTCTTCGGGCGTTAATTCAAACATGAAATCATCTGGCCAAGGTTCAACTACTGGTTTTTTAATAATTTTTGTTGTTAAACTACCTTGTGCCCCAAGTCTCTGTGACACACCTTTTATTGATAAGATACCAAGGCGGTGATGAACTTTTTGAACAATGCTCCCTTTCCCTTGATGCCTTTTAATAAAACCGTCATTTTCTAACCGTGTTAACGCCTGCCTTGCAGTTGGGCGGGTTACCTCAAGCCGTGCACACATTTCATTTTCACTTGGCAATAGGCTATCGCCAGGATAGGTATTATCTTCAATATTTTTTCGAATTGTTTCATAAATAGCTTGATGTCTTGGAATGGCTTCGTTCATACTTCTATCTTGTCTTTACAAGTATAAGTCACAATAAACATTTATAGAGATAGTCATTTAGGCACATACTAATTTAGAATGTTCAATATTTTCAGCAGACACCATCCTGTTGATTAGGTTATTGAAAATAGTTTCTTTGCTTTGAGAACGGGTTAAACGAAAGCAAAACTCATCAAAATATCTATTCACATTAAAATCACTTACCCAAGAATAGGTAGTTCGGATCCAAGACTCATGGTATGAAGATCTCTAAAATTTAGCCCCTTGTTACTAGGTATTTGTTCCATGTTAAATTTTTTTGATAATGGACGATAGCCTTTCCATAAATTAGTAGTGATTTTTGCTTTTTTATCAATGTGTTTTTCAAAAACATGAACAAGCGATTTAGTAGATAAGTCATTAATTGACAACGCATACATCCTTCTTACCTTTCCTTCTTCTGTTAGCTGAATAGCTGTAATAGCCTTTTTCTTCTTACTATTATAACTTCTACCAACTTTTCCTTCCTATTTACCTCCTAAAACAAATTCATTAACGTGTACATCTCCGTCCATAGGATTATTTTCACTCGATTTCTCTCGTACTTTGTGCATAAATAATCTGGCTGTCCTTTCAGTAACACTATAACGAACAGCCATATAACTTGCTGATAAACTTTTGGTAGTGGTTGACATTTCAAAACAAATAAAAAATGCTTTTTGCAAACCAAATTTTACCTTATGAAACAACGTGTTTGCTGATGCCGATTCTAAATGACTACATTTATTACATGTTCTAGAAAAATCTTTACGAACTTGACTGGCCGAATGACCACATTTTACACAAGAATATCCCTGTTCCCACTTTATTATTGATAGATATTCCTTACAGTCAATGTCCATTTTGAACTGTTCAGCAAACTTTAGAAAAAAATATATTCATAGCAATGCAGTATACATAGGTTATCGTATGTAATTAAGTGCTTATCTCTATTAATTTAATAGAAGGAGCCTGTGATGCAATTAGCAAAGCAACCAATGACATTGAAGGAGATAAAAATGTGGGCTTAACAACACCAGCAGAAGCCGAACGATATTTAGCAGAAACTGGGGTAGACATTCTGGTTGCCAACCCACGTACAGTGCATAGAGCTTCAGCAGCAGAGTTAAAATATCAAAGTGAACTGGCAAAAGTGACTAAACAGCTGGGTAAAGGTTGTTTATGCCTATATGGTACATCTTCGGTGCAAGTTAATAGCTTAGATACCTTCATTTGATGATGGCATTAGAAAGGTAAATATTTGGACATTAATATTTACTCCTGCTGCAATTATTCTGATTTTTTTTACAAAGAATATTTACAAAACACTTGAAACTCGTATGATGATTATTGTTATCATTATGATATCAGCATTTGTTGTAAACCTGATATTTATTAAACCCGATTTGGTTGCTACGGCAAAAGGCTTTGTGCCAACAACCTTTTCAGCTAAAAATTTTAAAGAAATAGCAGCACTTGTAGGAACCACTTTTGTGTTACATAACGCATTCTTTCAATTCTACCTCATCCAAAATAAGGGCTAGAGTACAGCAGACAAAAAAAGAAGTATAAAGGATTCTTATGTTGGGGTTTTTCTTCTTGGGCTAATCGGTTTTGGTTATTATAACTGACGCAGCAACGCTAAAACCACAAGGAAGTACCGTTAATTCAGTAGCAGATATGGCCATTCAGCTAGAAATGTTACTGGGAAACGGTGCAAAATATGTATTTGGCTTAGGGTTTATTTCTGTAGCATTCTCATCTCTTTTAGTAAATTCTGTTACAGGCGGAGGCTTGTTGGCCGACAGTTTAGGTATGGGTCGTTCTATGGATGACAAAATGCCTAAAATTTTTATGATTGTTATTTTATTGATGAGGATGATTATCGCTACAGTTTTTAAAGGCAATATAATATATGTACTTGTAATGGCTCAGGCTTCGTCTATGCTGGGCGTACCATTAATTGTTATTGGCCTTTTGTTAGTATTAAATAATAAAGAAATAATGACAGAATATAAAAATACAGTATGGCAAAATATACTGGCTTTTATAGGGCTTGTGCTAATATGTGTACTGGTATATTTTATGTATGGTAAAATGATAGGGTGTTTTGGTGCTATGTAGCTTGCTCCGCTAAAATTATGCTCTAAAGCCAAGCAAGACAAGTATGTGAAATCAGTAGAGATAAAATACTTTTACCTGGATGTGGGTATTTTTTTTCAGCTTTTCTGATATAAATACATCTTTTATTGTACTTTCGAAAAAAAAGCAAATAGCTTTCGTTTAATTTCATTTTAGATTTTAAGCCTAAGTACTTAAACACAAACGCGCAAATGACCTCACTTGACCTTACGGTACTTATTGTTTATTTTGTTGGGATTACAGCTTATGTATGGTCTTTGGGTTTCAAGGCGAGCCAAATCAAGCGACCAGTATTTTAGGGGAGGGAGATCGTTCAAATGGTGGACTATGATGGGGTAGGCATTTGGCACAGGT
>JAKISE010000104.1 GCA_021648745.1 Cyclobacteriaceae bacterium | reverse complement strand
CCTTATCGCTCAATACCAACCCGTGAAAGGTAAGCACCACTAGGCGGTTTGACTGATGTGCCTGAACACCCCAGCCGAGAGACCATTCCATCGTTTTGGAATCCTCTCATCTCAATTACAGTTTTGTTGCTCCTATTTTTATTACTAAATTGCATCCCGAAGCAACACAGGACACACTACGAAAACACAACAATGTATAAAAATAATAGCGGTTTGTGCCCCCGCTTACCCCGAGCTGCAATTTATAGCCCTAATGTTACCTGCAATGAATAAATAATGGAAGACTCAATATTTAGAATAACGAAAAGGGAAGAAAAAGACCTTTTTAATAATGGACATGTGGTCTTTGACTCGTCTGCGTTATTGAGTTTTAGAGATGGTCACTTAGCTACCTGAACTAAGTCCTGAAAAAGCTATCGATATAGCTAAAACGATATACTCGATAAATATTAAAAACCCTACAACGAAACAACTCGTGAAAGAAACGCTAATACTAAATCAGGAGCAACAAGACTTGTTTAATTTATTCGAATTTTAAATTGGGTGTCCCTGTGCGGAAAACAGGAAAAATATCCCTCCAAACTAATTTTGAAGGGGTAGATTTAAAAAACAGACTTTAATATTAATTGCAATAACCTTTTAAAAACCCCTTAAAAAGTAAAGCTATACTTTAATGAAAATTGTCTTCCAGGATTGTAGGTAGCATAAATTTGATTAGTTGCTTCAAAGCTTTTATATACTTGGTCTTTGGTATCGTTTAGTAAATTATCTACACCAAACGTTAATTTAGATTGGTTGGTAGCTCCAAATGTTTTAAAAGCATTAAAATTTAAGCTATGGAAAGGTACAGAATATACATCTGGTACAGAAGATGAACCTACCACCGTAAGCGTTTCTCCTTGTACATTATAGGCTACATTAAAGTTTAAGCCAATTTCGGTTATGGCATAATTCAAATAAGTATTAATTAAGTAAGGCGATTGGCCAGCCATTGAACGAGTATCTCCAATAACTTCTCCATCTCTTTTTACTACTTCTCTTGCTTCTTTTTCGGTTTGCGTTTTATCATCGTTTACATACACTGTGTTCATATCTACAAATGATTTGATGATAGATAAATTGGCTCCAATGGTTAAATCTGCAAGGCTAGGAGTAATAAAATCTAAGCTTTTTCTAATTTCAAACTCTGCACCATATACCCAACTGCTACCTGCATTACGTGGTTTTATATCATCTGGGCTGGTTGGAAACGATACATTTTCTATATGGTTTTCAAAGGTTTTATAGAAACCAGAAACCGCAAATATTTCGCCTGGCTTCATAAAGTACTCCCATCGTACATCCATATTATTAACATTGGTTTGTTCCAAGTTGATGTTACCGTTAAAAGTTCGCTTAGAAATAGGGTCATAAATCTGAGCAATCGATTTTTCTTTAAACGAAGGGCGAGCCAATGTTTGATTAAAAGAACCTCTAAGATTCATATTCTCAGTTAGGTTATACACCAAATTAAGAGAAGGTAAAAGGTTAAACTCATCCAATGTTTTCTCATCTTGATACACAATAGAACCACTATTGTTCTGACCCGTGTAATACATTTGGGTATTATCAGCACGAACACCAAATACGGCTCGTAAAGTAGGCGTAACGTAAAGTTCTGTCATTGCATAAGCCGCAGTATTTATTTGTTTAGCATCAAACGAGTTGGCAGGCTCGTAATTACCTGTTACGTAAGTGCCTTGCCTTGTATCTGGGGTCCATATATTTTCTGGTTGTAAAAACCAATCTGGATTGCTTGAGATTTCTCCAACTCCCCTTAATCGGAAGAAGTAATTTAAGATTTCAAAATCTCTTTTTTTATACGTGCCAATAGCACCTACTTTAATGTTAGACTTTGCCGCATAAGGAATGGTTATATCTGCTTTAAAACTTTCGTTAAATTCATTTAATTCTCTATAAAAACGGCTGATTCCTGCTCCGTTGCCTAGGTTCATGGTGGTGTCGCCATCGGTAATGTCAATTTGAGTAATTCTAAAGTCAGGGTCATACACACGCGACCAGTTAGTAGCATTTCGCCATTCAATTTGAAATTTATCAAAATTATGCTTGCCAATAATAATGGCATTGGTAACAGATCGCTGTGTGTAAGTAAGTACATCTTCTAGTAGAGTAGCTCCTGTTTGGTTATAATTTTCGTTTACCCTTTTTACCGCTGTTGATTCTCCGTTTTGACTTCTAAGCACACTGGCAGAAAAACTATGATTGTTAAATTTTAAGGCTCCAGAAGCCAAAGCACTCCAAGTAACAGAATTTTTGCCTATTACGCCTACACGGCTTTCATCTTGAAAAAGTTCTTTTTCTGATAAATCAGGGTCTTTTAGGTAATTATTAGATTCAACCTGATCGAAAAATTGGTAGGTATTATTATAATTTAATACAAGGTTGTAGCCAAGCGTAACATTTTCTTTATTAAACTGGTTGCCTTTATTAAAAGAGATACTGCCGCTTGGTAAAGCTGTTTTATTTTTTACACCCATCTCTGGGTTAAAGTTTCTCGTTAATCGTTCCAGCATGGGGTCTAGTTGAGATTCAGCAGGAATAACAGTTGATTTAAGAAACGGTAATGCTCTACCGCCATCATCAAACCCTAACCAATCGGTGTTGCCACCATTATAGGAGATGTAATCATTATTAAACTGAACACCAGAAGTAATTGATAAACCTACCGAAATGGCAGTTATCTTTTCACTAGGAAAATCTTTGGTTTCAACATCTACCACTCCGCCTGTAAAATCTCCATATAAATTGGGAGAAAATGTTTTGTACACCATTACATTATCTAGCACAGCCGTTGGAAAAATGTCAATCTGTACCGAGTTCTTATCAGGGTCTAAGCCAGGAATACTCATTCCATTAAGGGTAGTTTTGGTATAACGATCTCCTAAACCACGCACATACACATACTTGCCTCCTTCAACCGAAACCCCCGTTATTCTTTTAATAGCCCCCGATAAGTTAGAATCTCCCATTTTAGTAAACGTTTGTGAGCTCATTCCGTCAATGGTGTTTACCGATTTTTTTTGCACATTCAAAATGGCTGCATCAGAATCAGTAATTGCTTCGGCCGTAATTTCAACGCCTTCTAATTGCTGCACGTCAGTTGCCATATTTACATCCAATTTGGTTACTTGGTCTGCCATAATCTGCACATCAGTAACGGTAATTGTTGTGTAAGAAATAGAGGAAAACACAATGGTGTAGCTGCCTTCTTCTAAGGTAAGCGAATAGTCTCCGTTAAAATTGGCCACAGTTCCTGTGGTAGTGCCTTCTATATATACATTGGCACCAATTAGGCCTTCTGCTATTTCTGTATCAATTACTTTTCCTCGCAGGTAACCTTTTTGAGCAACACTGTTAGCCATTACAGAAATTAGGATAGCAGAGAGTAATAAAATCTTTTTCATGTATTCTTTGGGTGAATTTATGATGCAAAAGTATTTCTCTCAATTGCGGCTTTAGGCTAATCGAATTTACGCTTTCATTATGGTTGTATTATGAGAATGTTAAGGATTGCACTCTTACTTTTGTTGCCACTTTGCCAGATCTATTCTGGCATCTCCTTTTATTAAAGACTAAAACGAAGACCCTAGAACGGTGTTAGGGGATAATTGCAAAATAGGAATAAGGCAGTCAACTTCTTACATTGTAGTTTATGGAAGAAAAATTTAATTAATGAGATGAACCCTACTTGGAGAGATTTGTATAATGACTTTATAGTATAAAGTATTTTCTAAATTTATAATTACCACTTTGCCGCACCTGTTGCGGCATCCCCTTTTTTTAAAGACCAAAACGGAGACCCCAGAATAAATCTGGGGATAATTGCGAATAGGAATATAGTTGACAACTTCTTATATTGTAAATAAATATGTACAATGAATGAAAAAATATTACGTCTATATCATCTCTAACCAACATTACACCGTTTTCTATACTGGATTCACAAATGACTTAGGCAGACGAATTGAAGAACACAAATTAAAAGTTGTAAAAGGATTTAGTTATAAGTATAACTGCAATAAACTTTTATATTATGAAGAATTTGGAGATATGCAAGAGGCATTGCATAGAGAAAAGCAGTTAAAAAGATACCGTAGTTTATGGAAGAAAAATTTAATTAATAAGATGAACTCTACTTGGAGAGATTTGTATAATGACTTTATAGTATAAAGTATTTTCTAAAATTTATAATTACCACTTTGCCGCACCTGTTGCGGCATCCCCTTTTTTTAGAGGATGCCAGCATAAGCCCAGCAAAAGTGGGTATAGGGTTTTAAGTTGAAATAAGAAGCTCTGGCAATAGTCCATAAAAAAAGAAAAGGGCATCTTTCGACACCCCATCCATCCAAAAACTTAATTTTGTGTAACCTAACGTTTTTTATAATTCTCCTGAGATAGAAGCAGCAGTCCAATCTACAAAAACCGAGATGTCAGCTCCTATTGCATTTACACTAGGTATAGCAACTTGTTCTGCAGCAGTTTGATCAGTAGTAGAAACAGAACAACCGTCAACTTTAGTATATACACTAACTCCACCAAAGTTGGCGTTCAATATTTTTAAAGTAGCAGTAACATCTGTTAAATGAGTAAATGCATCAGTTTTAGCATCTGCACAATTGTTTTGATACGAAGCTCTAATTTTTAACAGGTCATCACCTACAGCATATCCTGAGAAAATTACATTGTCAATTACGCCTTGCGCATTCGACTTTAAATCGGCAGGAGTACCGCCATCAGCCCCGCCTAAGCTCTTTACAGTTCCATTTTTAAGCGTAAATAAACCAGCAGTATTTGTGCTCCCTTCAGGGCCATCTATTTCTAAGCCTTCATCGGTTGAATTACCACCGTGTTGTACTAAAAAATTAGTGATTGTTCCTGCATAATTCATGTCTATGTCTATTCCATCGTCTTGTTGGTGCGATATAATTACATTGGTAACATTAACTGTTCCACCAAAAAACTCGATGCCATCATCTAAAGTTGCATATACCTCAATAAAATCCATTATTGTACCATTACCTACACCACCCAAAGTAATTCCGTTAATTTCGTTACCATCGCCAATTAAAGCACCTCCGTGGCGTACAGATACATATTTTAAAGAACCAGAATTGTCATTGGCAACATCTCCACCATAAGCACCAAAGGTATCACTGGCAGGTATTCCTTCAATTTGAGATTCTGTATCTCCATTTTCAGCAGAAATAGGAGCTTTCCCTAACATGATAAGTCCTCCCCATTTTTCAACATCTTCACTAGTTAAATTTGACCCCATTAACTGTCCAATTTTAATATTGTCTTCAATTGATGTAAAAATAATTGGTTTAGCAGCCGTTCCTTCTGCAATTAATTTCCCCCCTCGAGCTATAATTAAGCCTGTTGCTAAAGAACCAACACCTGTTCTTCCTTTTATAATTGTTCCTGCTTCAATAGTTAACGTAATGCCATCTTCTACAACAACTTTAGAAGCCAATTCATAAATATTGTCAGCAGTCCAAGTGGCATTTGCAGTAATCGCTCCTGAAATTACTTCGTTTTCTGAAGTTAGTACTTCTGGAGATGGTTCATTTTCTGTGGTACAAGCTGCAAAAGTAAAAATCCCTGCGAGCATTACTAGAGTAAATAATTTTTTCATTTCGTTTTTTTCATTTTTAATTTCACTGCAAAGATTTACCTTAGATGTTAACAAGGTTGTAGATTTGGTTTACCTTATTGTAAAATATAAGAGCTGAATGTTACTTAATTGTAAACAAGTGCTAAAAACGAAATGATAGCTTAGAAAATGATAAAAACAATTATAAGTAGGTACCTAGCAAAGCACTCCAAAGAGCGTTTTTATTTTTTATTGGCTTCAATCGTGGTTTTTATATTGCTACCTCCATTTACTTATAATACATTTTGGGACACTTTAACCATTTATTTGGCCGCTTCTTTTACGGTTGTAAGTTGTGTAATAATTCTTTTTAGCGATGAAAATAAGATTTTTGCCGGTTCTGGTATATTAATAATATCATTGGCATTTACATGGTTTACCTTGAACCAAAGGTTGGATGGCATATTTTTTATTCCTCTCACTAAATCAGCGCTCCTTTTTATGCTATTTAGCGCCACGGCATTTAAAGTAATCAAAACTATGTTTGGCCTCAAAAAAGTGGATGCACAAATAATTGCGGGCTCTATTGGTGCCTATTTATTATTTGGGCTATCTGGTGCCATGCTGTTCAATGTAATTGATCTTCTTTACCCTGCATCCTTTGATTTTAGTTTTGCCTATGGCGGTGGCTACGATACCGTATATTTTAGTTTTGTTACACTTTCTACATTGGGTTATGGCGATATTACTCCACACACCCCCCAAGGGCAGGCAGTGGTAATATTTGTTTCCATTGCTGGTCAACTTTATATGGCCATTTTAATGGCTATGCTCGTGGGTAAATTTTTAAAAGATAGTGACTGGTAATGCCGAGTGAAAGATTCTTTAACCTAAAGTCAGTTAAAAAACGGGCTTTTTTTAAAATGGCTTATAAGGAATTTGCCTTACATTCTTATGAAGGAGCTTCTATTACTAGGTTAGTTGGGGAGTTAAAAATGGCAAAAGGTAGTATTTACCAGTATTTTGAAGACAAGGAAGACCTCTATAATTACTTAGTTGAAAACGCTCAGAATAAACTTCTAGAAGTAATAAATAAAACTTCCCCTCCTCCAACTTATGATGATCCCTTTAATAAATGGTTGGAACGATTTGTGATTATCCAAGCGAAATTCTTTTTGGCTATACCTAGCTACGCTTTACTAATTAGTAGATACCAATCCGATTTTAAAGAAAAAGACCCTCTAGTTTTAATCAAAACTAAAATAAAGGATGCAAGTGAACTAACAGGAAAAAAGATTTCAATTGAGGATAATTATTTATTGCAACACCTTCCACTTCAAATCTTTAATTTTATCATCCATTCAGAAAAAATAGAACTAGACGAAATTATAAATTCCAATTCGAGTATTGAAATACCAAACAACAAATTGCTTTACCTTTGCGAGGCTTTTTTACGAAAGCCCTAAATTTCAATTCGAAAATTATGAGTATTCATATATCTGCCAATAAAGGCGACATTGCCGAAACCGTTTTATTACCTGGCGATCCTCTAAGAGCAAAAGCCATTGCTGATAACTTTTTAACCGATGCCGTATGTTATAATAATGTACGTGGCATGCTAGGCTATACGGGTTTGTATAATGGCAAACGGGTTTCAGTCCAAGGCACCGGAATGGGCATGCCCTCTTTGGCCATTTATGTAAATGAGCTTATTCAATTAGGTGCCAAACGGCTTATCAGAGTAGGAACTTGTGGCGCGTATAATGGCGATTTAAACATAGGAGAAATAATCATTGCACTTTCCGCCTCCACCGATTCTAATATTAACGACCATTATTTCCCAGGGGCAAGTTACGCCCCTACTGCAAGTTTTAATTTGCTACATAAAACCTATGAGGCCGCAAAATCTGAAGGGCTAAACGTGCTAGTTGGACCAATATTTTCTAGTGATATTTTTTACCAAGACGACCCGAAGCATTATGAGAAATGGGCAGATTTTGGAATTTTAGCTGTTGAAATGGAATCTGCTGCCCTTTATGCATTAGCAGCCAAACATAATGTAGAAGCCTTAGCTATTCTTACTGTAAGCGATAGCCTCGTTACAGGTGCGATTGCGAGTGCAGAAGAGCGAGAAAAAAACTTCTTAAAAATGGCCACTCTCGCCCTCGGTCAAGCGTAGTATTTCTACGACTAAAATCCTATAAACCCCGAGTTCCCCACCCAATAACTTTGCAAGGTTACTATCGTGGAGGGGAACAAAGATGGAAGGATTGGTTGATACGTATAAGTCACATATTAAAGAAAAAGTAAATATTACTTCCTCTTTTTGGAAATCATTATTTAGCATAACTTCGGAGCAAGTATTGATGATTGATACCAAAGGCAGGGTTCTTTTTACTAATCAGGGGTTGTTTGACGTTTCTGCAAAAGAAGTTGTTGGCAGGAGTATATTTTTGCTTGTACCAAGTGCCTATGCAATCATTCTAAAAAATAAATTAGAAGAAGTAAATAAAGTTAAATCCAAAGTATCTTTTGAATCTACTTTTGAAACCAGGCATGGGAGGAGAAACGTTAACCTTGCAATAGACCCGGTTTATGATAACAATAAAATTCTGAAAGGCTACTCCTTAGCCTCTACGGATACAACAGAAATCAAACTGACCCAGCGAAAATATAATTACAAGTTGAACCTTGAAAAATTATTTCTTAATATTTCTACCAAATTCATCAATCTGCCAGCCAGTAATATTGATGGCGGAATAGAGGAATCACTTGAGCTTATAAGCCGATTTACAAATTCTGAACATGCCTATATCATGTTATTTAACGATGAATCGAGTACAATTAGCTACGAATGGCACTCAGTTCTTAGGTCTAACAATCCGTATTGTTCAATAGAACCCATAAAAAAATTTTTACTTAACTCCGTTTATCAATTAAACAACTCAGAACCAATTCTAATAAAAACCAGTGATGCCAATTTTGGGTTAACGAATGATTGTCCTTTATTAGTAAACCCTATGTTATTGGAAGGGAAGCGATATGGGGCTCTAATATTGGTGGGCAAGGTTAATTCAGAAGATGATTGGTCAGAAGATTTTGCTAAACCAATGATGCTATTCTCAAATGTATTTATCAACACACTTGAACGTAAGAAAAGCAATATTAAAGAAGACGAAAGAAGCAACGCATTAGAAAAAGCAATTAAGCAACGAACTATTGCCATTGAAAACCAGAAGAATAAATTAGTATATCAGGCAAATGAATTGGCTAAAACTGAAGCCTTATTACGACAAGCTAATGACAAATTGAAGTTGGCCAATTCAAGTTTAGAGAAAACGGTTTCACAAAGAACTTCATCGTTAGAAAAAACAAATCAAGAACTCGATAGATTCGTGTATAGTGTTTCTCACGATATCAAAGCACCTTTGGCTTCTGTTAAAGGCCTTATTAATTTAGTTCGGCTTTCTCCTAGAGAAGAGATTGATAACAGTTTGAATTTAATGGACAGGAGCATAGATAAGCTCAATGGGTTTGTAGAAGATATTTTAACACATTCAAGAAATTCAAGAGTAGATATAAGCCCTGTCGAAGTCAATTTTGCAAAAGAAATAGAGCTTGCGGCAGAAGGGCTCCGATATATGCATAACGCAAATAACGTAAAGCTTATTACCTTCTTTAACGAGAAATCAAAAGCAGTAACCGACCAATATAGGTTACAAAGTGTGCTCAAAAATTTAATTTCTAATGCAGTTAAATACCATAACCCAGCCGCAAAAAAATCATGGATAAAAATAGCTGTTGAAACCTCGACAGAAAAAATTTGTATTAAAATATCAGATAACGGAATTGGAATTGATTCAGCCAACGTTGATAAAATATTTGATATGTTTTACCGAGCAAGCGACAAATCATTTGGCTCCGGTTTAGGGCTCTATATAGTGAAGGAAACCATCGATAAATTAAGGGGTACAATTACTGTTGCCTCTCAAGAAAATGTTGGAACAACTTTTAGTTTAAACATTCCTAACCTCGTGTAAAATGCTCTATTCATCAAAGAATTGCTATTAACCTGAGTTCGGGATAAGGAATGCTGTCAGCTTTAGGCGAAACTTTCATAAACAACTTAGATTTTTGTAGGACTAACTGGTTAATTCAAGAAAATATAAGGCAGTTTAGGGAAGTTTCGATAAAGCCCAAAGGGAAAATAT
>JAKISE010000103.1 GCA_021648745.1 Cyclobacteriaceae bacterium | reverse complement strand
GATAGCATTCCTTAGGTCGAACTCAGGTTAATATATAATTACTAAACAGCCATTTTATTTAGTGAATCATTCAAAACTGAGATTTCAAGTTTTGAGAACACTCCTCGTTCATTGCAGCTAACATGACCGAATGTTTCTTCGGTTCCTATTAATCTCCAATTTTCCTTTTCAACACGTTGTTCCAATCTCAATTTGATAGCATAATGAGTCTGCGAATGAATGGTAGAAATATTTGCGTCAAGTTCTAAAAAATAAGTAGAGTTACTATCCTTCAAACTAAATAAGTTATAGCTAATTGTTTTAGATTCTTTATTGAAGCAACTTCCTCGGATGTCTTCCACAAGATCCACTATTTTATCATGCGATTTCCACAATCGTAATGCATAGGCAATTACAAAATCGCCCTGCAACTGAATGGAAGTTTTTAATTCCCCAGAACTATCCAAAAAATAGTATTGCTGCATGCCAACTAGCCATCTAATTTAAATGACAAGGTGACTATTAATTGAGCGAATTACAATACCCACATGTGGGTATATTTATCAATTTCTACACTATTTTGGCGGTTTTGAATGGAAACTACCCTTTTTAAGAAAGGTATTTGGCATATAATCAACCTTAGTACACGAACGAGTTAGCAAAATGCCAATTAAACCCGAAATATGCAATAGAATTTCTATTAGGCCTTTAACTCACTTCAAATCAGTCGCTTTGCTTTGTTTGTGTTCTCACCATAGCGGTGCTATGCTTTCGAATCCAAACTGCCTGATTTATTGTGACTTAAAGCCTCATCACGAACCCTATCGCATAATTCGGGTTAAATCACCCTCCGATACTTTTGCAATTGCAGCTAAACTTGTGAAAATAATACCATTCTCTTGTGATACTGATCTTATATAAAACAAGTGTACTCCTTGTTTGATTAAGAACCCACATAAGCCATTAAGGTTTTCTCGCCAAGCTTGAAACCTTTTTTAGAAAGATAGCCTCTTCGCTATAAACAATTCGGTCATTGCAACATTTTTGTATGGCAATAAAGGGAGCAGAGAACGGCTGTAGTTATCATGGCTTCGTATAATCGACCTAAGATTTGATAATTCTTCTAGTATTTACTAAATTCACTCAAATTATTAGAAATCAATATAATAACCTCTAAACCAAACATTTAATATGCCTTCGTTCGACTCACCATTAGCCGCCTTTTTGCATTGGGAATCCACCACACCTAATGATACTTTTTTACGTCAACCACTCAATGGGGATATTAAGGAATACACTTATAAAGAATCTGGCGATGAGATAAGAAAAGCGGCTACCGGCCTTAAAGCACTTGATATGCCTGAGAATAGCAAGGTGGCACTAATTTCTAAAAATTGTGCGCACTGGATAATGGCTGATCTCGCTATTATGATGGCAGGCCATATTTCTGTTCCGCTTTATCCTACACTTGGGCCCGATACGATAAAACTTGTACTAGAACACAGTGAATCAAAAGCAATATTTATTGGTAAATTAGACAATTACGAAGTGCAGAAATCCGGCATTCCTAACATCCATAAGATTGGCGTAGAAGCTTATGGCATTAATGAGGATATAAGTTGGGAGGGCATTATAAGCAAAAATGAACCATTAACAGATTTAGCTGCCCTTGCCCCTGATGATTTGTTAACTATAATTTATACCTCAGGAACCACCGGCATGCCGAAAGGCGTAATGCATACAGTTAGTAACATCTCTCAGGTTGTAAATAATGCGGAAGTAGTTATCCCCTTACCCGATCGGCCTAAATTTTTCTCTTTTCTACCACTCTCTCATGTAGCAGAGCGAATTGCCGTTGGCTATCATGGGCTTTATAGGCATGGTGTATTTTCTTTCCCTGAGTCTCTTGAATCATTTGCTAGTGACTTAGCTGCCACTCAACCACATATGTTCTTTGCAGTTCCTAGAATTTGGGCAAAATTTCAAGAGGCCATCCTAAATAAGATGCCACAGAAAAAGTTAGATAGGCTATTGGGGATTCCTATTATTGGGGGCATAGTTAAGAAGAAAATTGTTAAGAAACTGGGGCTTTCAGAAGCCACCTATATGACAACCGGAGCAGCTCCAATTGCGGTTAGTATGCTCGAGTGGTATGATAAACTTGGCATAACTATCCACCAGGCCTATGGTATGACAGAAGATTGTATTCTCTCCCATTATAATTTAGTAGGAGCCAATAAAATGGGTACTGTTGGTCAGGCATTACCAGGTGTAACCGCCAAGCTAACGGCTGAGGGTGAAATATGCATTAAAAGTGATGTACTAATGAAGGGCTATTATAAAGAGCCTAAATTAACGGCTGAAATGTTTGATGAAGAAGGATACCTTAAAACTGGAGATATAGGTGAGTATGACCATGATGGGTATCTTACCATTACCGGCAGGGTTAAAGACCAGTTTAAAACTGACAAGGGGAAATACATTGCTCCAGCCCCTATTGAGTTAGAATTGCTTAAAAACCCTGATATAGAACAAGTATGTATTGTTGGAATGGGCATTCCGCAACCAATTGCATTAGTAATTAAATCATTGGTTGCCAATGATAAATCCAAGGAAGACCTTAGTAGCAGCATAGAGAATTCGGTGAAAAAATTAAATTCCTCACTGGCAAGCCATGAGAGAATTGAAAAGATAGTAGTAATGATGGAGGACTGGACTATAGATAATGGATTGATGACACCTACTTTGAAGATTAAGAGAAATCAGATTGAGAAGATACATATGCCCATGTATTCATCGTGGTTCGATAGTGATGAGAAAGTGATCTATGAAAGTTAGGGTGTCTCCTGAGATCTAGGTTCAACATCAGTATAGCAGGTGGCCATAGTCAAATGTGGGTATGTTATGTTGCGGTTTCTACACTATTTGGTCAATTTTGAAAGGAGCTTTCCTTTTTCAGTAAATATGTGTTGCATACAATCAACCGTCATACAAGAATGGATTGGCAAAATTGCAACCAAGTCACCCACCCTTAGTGTTACAATTGCATCTGGGGTTGTGGAAACAATACCATGCTCTTGAGATATCGACTTTACATAGGACTCTTTAAAAGCTTCAAAATTCCCATTCTCATCCAACTGGCCAACTAAGCCAAAGTGTTTCTGGCCATTTGATTCGAATGCTTCTTTTGATAAGTGAACTCCTCCTCCATACATAATTAATTCGTTACGATCTTTTTGTATGGCAACAATAGGACAAAGCAGATATGCAGCAACCTGACTTATGTTGCAAGAGCCTATTTGAGTTTGTGTATAATCGTAATACACAAAATTTCCAGGGTGGATGCTGTCGATTCCCTTGAAACTATCTACAACACTGCAAGTTGGTGTATCACCTACCGCAATATGCGGCTTATGCTGAATAAAGTGGCTTTTCAGCGTACTCATTATTGATTCTAGCTCTTCATAAACTACTTTAATAGATTTAGAGCTTCTAGCCTTATAGCTATGGCCTGCATGGCAGTAGAACCCTTTAAAATAATGCTTTGAATTTGAAATAGAACTAATAATTTCGCCAATTCTATCCAGCTCATCATGCATCACTCCACTTCTATGATAACCAGCACCAATTTCAATGAAAATATTAACTGTATTACCCAATGTTGTTAATTCAGTTAGAACCTCCCTGTCTTGCACTAAAATAGTTAAAGTTACACTCCTTGATAGATTACTTAATTCATTGATTTCAAGTATATTAACAGGAAATGCAATAGTGATTTTGTCCCAACCATTAACTGCAAAATACCTAGCCATTGAGATAGAAGAGACGGTTATGGCCTCAACTCCTTCATCACGATACCACTCACCTACCTCCTTAGATTGATGGGTTTTAAAATGGGGTTCAAAAGACAAGCCGTTATTTCTGGCTTTTGTGGCCATTCTCTTAATATTAGCTCGCGCAATAGATTCGTTTATTATAAGAGTTGGGATGGTATATTTTTGCATGTAAAAGCTCTCTTTATTGTGAGATTATTTTTTCCGTAAATAAACTACTTTGCCTCCCAATACGGTCATTTCTACTTTTGTATCTAAAATTTTATCCTCTTCAACCGTCATTATATCTTGTGAGAATACTGTAAAGTCTGCGAGCTTGCCAACTTCAATAGACCCCTTAACGGTTTCTTCAAACTCTCCATAAGCGGCATCAATCGTGTAAGACCTTAGGGCTTGCTCTCTAGTCATCTTTTCGTTTGGCTCGTATCCACCTTTTGGCATGCCATCTAACGATTGGCGGGTAACAGACGCAAAGAAGCTAGCCAAGGGCTTTATGGGCTCTACAGGTACATCGGTACCATTTATTACCTTAGCTCCCGATTTAAGTAAACTTTGCCACATATAGGCTCCTTCTTTAATGCGCTTCTCTCCTAGCCTCTCTATTGCCCAAGCTCTATCAGAGCTAAGATGAACGGCTTGCATGGCAGCTATTACATTCATTTGTCCAAATCTTGGAATATCATCTGGATGTATATGTTGGGCATGTTCAATTCTAAATCTATGATCAGTTATTATTGGGTTTTCATTAAATGCAGTTTCGTATTGATCAAGAATTTCTCTGTTAGCTCGGTCACCAATGGCATGAGCACACACTTGAAAGCCTTTTTCCAGTCCACCTCTAGACACTTCTAGCACATACTCCATTGGCAATGTAGCCATCCCATATTCACCGGGCATATCTGAATATTCTTCCAACAGCCAAGCTCCTCTATTACCCAATGCACCATCGCAATTTAGCTTAATTGAACGCACTGTTAGTAAATGGTCAACAGAATCTATCATAGGGCCTTGATTTAACCACTTTTTTGTTAAATCTCTGTCTGGGCCTGCAATCATTACATACAACCGAACGCCTAATTTTCCATCATCCTTAAATTGTTGGTATCGGTCTATTGTTTCTTGGCTGGCACTTGCATCATGAAAACTAGTAATGCCGTTACGTTGGCAAGCTTTTATAGCTAATGCCAATGCGGTATTGTTACGTTCTTCATCTTCTTCAGGAATGTATTTATTAATCAAGCTGGTAGCTCTTTCACTAAAAATTCCTGTGGGGTTTCCATTTTCATCCGTAATTACTTCACCACCTTCAATTTCAGGAATATTACCTTCTATGGCTAATTGATTAACACCTGCAATTTCCATTGCCTTTGCATTGGCAAACGCTGCATGACCGCTGGCATGTCTTAAAAACACAGGGTTATTGGCAGACACCGCACTGAGTTTATCATGCGTCTGAAAGCCCTTAACTAGTTTATCTGGTTGTTTATCCCATTTGCTTTGATGCCAACCTCTACCTAGAATCCATTCCCCTGGCTCGGCCTTTTCAACCGCTTCTGCCACAAGGTCTATCATTTCGTCATAGTTTTTGATGCCCATTAGGTTTAGGTTCAACTCATTATATCCTAAGCCCATTAAGTGTCCATGCGTTTCTATAAACCCAGGAGTCATCGTTTTTCCTTCTAGATCAATCATTAGGGTTGAATCGCCTTTATAATCATTTGCTTCTTCTAAAGAACCAACAAATACTATTTTGCCTGCTCTAACTGCAATAGCTTCAGGTTTTGTATTGTTTGCATCTACCGTGTGGATTATGCCGTTATAAAAAATGGAGTTTGCCGGTGCTGTTTTCTCGTTAGGCTGGCAAGAAAAAACGGTAAATATTACTACCAACAATAAAAATAGTTGTTTCTTCATACTTCAAGTTATTTTAATAAAGAATAAATATAGCTTGAAATTACAGATAGATAGAAGTTTAGTGCCACCAAAGTTGGCGTGTCAAGTATTTTGACGCCTCGTTAGCTGAGGAAAAACTAGTTGAAAGAATGGGTTATAAGGTTGTTTTTTTGTCAGAAGGTTTAGTTGTATGGAGTTCGCTCTTTATTTTTTCAACCTCCTTAAGTAAGCCTTTTAACTTTTCTTCAATAGTAGATATTGGGGCTGATAGAGCCTCTGGCTGATATATGCTCTGTTCAGGCGAAAGTATATATCCTTTTACATTCCATATTGACTCTAAATCCCAAATATTGATTCTAACATCAGGATGCTTTTTTTTATCAGGGCTATTCTTTAATAATAACAGATAACCCTCCTCAAGTCTGTTCACCAACCTTCCAATAAACACACCTTTAGTAGAAGACACTATATACATATAACTATCTTCTGCAGTTGGCCAGTCTTGTTTATCTACTTTTTTGCTTATCATATAAGTGCCATGGCTTATAGTAGGCAACATGCCATCCCCTTTGTACCTCACACAAGTAAAATCGTTTGCGCTTTGAAAATTATCCTCATCAGAATCAACTCCCTCCAACAAATTAATTTCATTGCCCATTCGCAATGAAGTATCCTGTAGCTGAAATGTTTTAACAATTAAATCAGCAGTTTCCTCCCCTATATTAACCAAAGAAAAATCCTGCGAATCCGATTTATTCCCTTTATCTTCTTCCAGAGTGCCACCACTTTTTTCAGTATTAATCTCAGGCGCATAAAACATATCTCCTTTTCCAGTCATTAACCAAAGGACATTTAAATGCGGATAAACTGAGATTATTTTCTCTATAATGTGACTTCCAACAGAGCCTTTTGTTTTAATTTGTTTTCCGATATATCCATTAGCAACACTTATGCTCCTATCAAACTCACTAAGGCTCAGATTGTTGGCATTTATAAATCGCTTAATACGGTTGACTATATTCATGGTTTATTACAGACTACAGAAAATTTTCTAAAATTTAATTGCAAAATAGTCAATAGACTAATACCTTTGAAAAATATTGCAACACTTTATTTTTTGTTTGCTAACTTAATTTTTTAGTTTACTAAACTGCAACCATTTAAATAATAGTTGAAAAAAGTTTGAAAAGATTTACATAATAATTTACGTTTCATAACAAGTTTTGTTGCGCAAGTCTAGGTTAAAGCAAAATGATTTTCAATATATTTATATATAAAGTGTAAAAAAAACACCAAAACACAACTGATTTTTTAAGTCAGATTGCAAGCTATTGCATGCAATGAATGTTATGTTGTAAAAACTAATTTATACTCAAAGGTATATGTTATAAACCTTTGATTTTTTTAATATAATATGTAGTATGAATAACTTCTATTTTGGCTTTTTAGAAGAAAACAGTATTGTTTCCATAACTGATAAACACGGAAAAATCACTTATGTAAACGACAAGTTTTGCAAAATATCTAAATACAGTCGCAAAGAGCTGATTGGCCAGAACCACAGTATTATCAACTCTGGGTATCATCCAAAAGAGCTATTTACCGGCATGTGGAAAACCATTTCGAATGGCAATACCTGGAGGGGCGAAGTATGCAACAGAGCTAAGGATGGAAGCCTGTATTGGGTAGAGAGCTTTATTAAGCCTGAACTAGACAACAACGGAAAGCCCATAAAATATTACTCATTTAGAATAGTAATAACCGAGCGAAAAAAACGAGAAGAGGAACAGTTTTATCAAACCGTTGAAAAGCTTGGAGCTATTTTCGAAAATTCGCATGGTTTTCAATTTTTTATAGCTAAAAACCGAACGCTTTTATCTTTTAATAAATCTGCTAGCGAAATACCAAAAATACTACGAGGTGCCAAAATAAGCGATGGCAAAAGTAACAGCTTGGTCGATTTCAGCAGTTTTTTAAAAGATTTTGAAAACCATTTTGAAAGCTCTTTCTCAGGACAGGAAATAGTGCTTGAGCAAAAAGTAGATTTTTTAAATAATGGCAAGGCAATATGGTTTTTGGTTACTTACTATCCTGTTGACGACAATCAGGGAAAAATTACAGGGGTATCCATTACAGCAGTTGATATTGATCAAAGGAAAACTGCTGAAACAGATCTTCATTCAGCTTTTGAGCAAAAAAGAGCATTGATTAGTTCAATCCCAGACCCTATTTTTTTCAAAGATGGGAAAGGCAAATGGTTGATTATTAATACTGCAGCTATGGAACTTTTTCAGGTAAAACGAGGCGAATGGAATGGTAAAACTGACCTTCAAATGGTTAATGAACGCCCTCTATTTAAAGAAGTTTTTAAGCTATTTCATAATAATGATGAACTAACATGGACAGCTGGAACACCTACAGAAATGATTGAATTTGTTATGCATAAAGGCTCTAAAGAAGAGTTTAATGTAAGTAGGTATCCAATTTATAATGAAGACGGCCGTAGAAAAGCAATGGTGGTTATTTGCCATAATATAACCGAACTGAAAAAAAATAAAGAAAAGCTAAAAAAACAGAATGACCAACTTATGCGCATTGCTTGGCTACAGGCGCATACAGCCAGAGCTCCAGTTGCACGTATATTGGGGCTTGCCAACTTAATTAAGTTAAGTGACAAAAATGACCCTTTAAACGAAGAAATTATTACACGAATGGTTGAATGTGCTCAAACACTAGATAATGTAATTCATGAAATAATGGACTATGCAGAAGATGATTATGGGATAGCTACAGTAAAAAACATATCGAATTAAATAATAAAATGGAATTAGGCAAAATGATACAAAAAGTCCCATTTTGGGAAAAATTAAAAACCATAAAGTGCTCAATTAGTTTGTATTAGCACTTTTATTATCGGCACGAAATTTACTTACACACGAATGTATCTAGCCAAATACGATTATAACAAAATAAAAGAGTAAAATTAAACACTATGAAAATGGTACTAGGCAAAAATGTAAAAGCTACAGAGGAAACAAGTGAGAAATCAGCTTCAGAAAAAGTAGAAAAGGCAACAAAAGCAACAAAAGCAGGTGGAAATAGGTTACCAGGCAATGTTGCAAATAAATTGAAAGAGTTTGATTTAAAGAATAAGGTATTAGACGAATCATGCCTTATTTCAGTGACTGACAAAAAAGGGTTTATCACGTATGTAAACGAAAAATTCTGTGAAGTATCTCAATATAGCAGAGAAGAATTGATTGGGCAGAACCATAACATTGTGCGCCACCCTGACATGCCCAAATCTGTTTTTAAAGAACTTTGGGCTACCATTGGTAAAGGGGAAATGTTTAAAGGCAACATTAAAAACCGTTGTAAAGATGGATCACATTATTGGGTAGATGCCTATATAACTCCCATTATTGGAGAAAATGGTAAACCGGAATCATACATTGGTATCCGCTACGATATAACCGAACTAATGGAAGCCAAAGATAATGGAGTTGCGCTAAAATATGCGCTTGATTTGGCATGGGCCTATATTGAGTTTACACCTACCGGTGATATTCTCGCTGCCAACCAGATTTTTTTAGATACTACAGGCTATAACGAAACAGAAATAATTGGAAAGCATCATCGAATATTTTGCGATAAAGATTATGTAAATACCAATGAATACAAACAATTTTGGGAAACAATTGGGAATGGTGAAGTAAAAAGAGGAGAATTTAAACGTATTAGCAAAAGTGGAAAAACGATTGTTCTAAACGCAACTTACACTCCTGTGCTCGACAAAAACAATAAGGTTGTTAAGGTTATAAAAATAGCTAGTGATATTACCACTGAAGTAGAAGAAAGGGTAAATAGTGATGCTGTTAAAGGTGCTGTTGACCAAGACTGGGCTACCATTGAATTTTCAATGGATGGCATTGTAATAGCCGCTAACCAAAATTTTGTAAATACACTTGGGTACGATACCGAGAGCGAACTCTTAGGCAAACACCACCGTGAGTTTGTTGATTCCAAGGAGTCTAAAACTCCTGAGTACAAACAGTTTTGGGCTGACCTTAATACCGGAAAAACCATTAAAGGCGAATTTAAGAGAATTAGAAAAGACGGCACAGTAGCCTGGATAAACGAATCGTTTACACCTGTTACAGACAGTGACGGAAACTTGTTTAAAGTAATAAAAATTGCCAATG
>JAKISE010000012.1 GCA_021648745.1 Cyclobacteriaceae bacterium | reverse complement strand
TGCAAATCAGTCGTTTTACTAAGTTTATCCTCTTAACCATAGCGGTGCTATGCTTTTCGAATATAAACTTCTGATTTATTGCATTTTGTCTTCTCATTACGAATTCTATTGCATAATCCGGGTTTAAGTATCTTTATTCATCAAAGAAAAAATGGTAAAGCTACCTAACTTGTGAACATGGCAACTTTCTTAAAAATTAAACTACCTCTCACGTTATCAAATAAAATATTACTTGGGTTGGCTTTAGGAGGTTTAACACGAATTATGCGATAGGGTTCGTGATGAGGCTTTAAGTGTCGCTTTTCTATGATGATTTAGAGCAAAATGGCGGAACAAGCTCATTGATTGTAGGCTACCATTATAAACCTAAAGGATGCTTCAGTAGCCCAAAAGTCCTGCAAGCAAAAATTCTCAAGCCCAAAATCACCCTTTAGTTCTTTAATTCGGTTTTCACAATCGGCACGTGTATTATATACATTCCAAACTTGATCTAATGGTAAATCTAGGTTGGTTACGAAACAACTATAACGAAAGCCGGGAAGCTCTTCAAAAAGTAATTTGCCTCCAGCTTTGGGGCGTATATTTACTTGTTTTTTAACAATGATATATCGCCTTTTCTTTCCATTTTCATGACTAAATATCATTTCGTTTAGCTCAATTCCTCTTGTTAAGCTAACCCATTCTTTAAGTCCCCAAACAGCATTCTTTACATTAGGGTACATACGAGCTGCCATAATGTAATTGAGCGACTCAAACTCTAGGTAACTCAGTAGCTCTTCGGTATAAAAACCACTATCTGCTCTAACCAACCCTACTTTTTTGCCCTTAAGTGCCTCATTAAAGGTTTCTTCCATAAAGGATTTACAACTACTGCTATCAGCAGTGTTTCCGGGGCGAAGCCACGCATTAGCTACCATTCTTGTGTGAGAAACAAAGGCCATTAACGGGTGATGGGAATTCCTGCCTCTTTTGTTAGGGTTATACCCTTTGGCACTCCCTTGTTGATCCCCATAGCGAGTTATTACAGTACTATCAAAATCTACTGTAATATTATCAACGTTGAGTTGGTCAAAAAAACCAATGTTGAAGTGCAGGAAATACTTCGGTATTTCTTGCTTGAGAAAACTTTCCAAAAAATCGACTATAGGTACTTTGAGATGGCATTTGATCCCAACCAAAAATAGAATGAAGTGCTTTGTCATATCGAAGCCAATCACAATGAATATAGCGAGAAGCTCCAGTCCAGATGCCTAACCAAAAAGATTCTAAAATATGTATAGGGTCATAGCCTCTGTTTGAGCCAGGTGTTGGCAGATTTATTGTTTTTAAAAAGTCTCTGATGCCTGTTTGATCTATAAATCTTTTCATCAAACTCATCCCGCCAAAAGGTGTTACTTTTTTATCAGAATACTCGATGGGTAAGTTAACCATTTGGGTTAATGTTAGGTTTAGATAAAATCAACCCAATTTAGCTAATTTTAAAGATATTTAGGCTTTATGAAATATTTAATGCATAATCACGGTTAAAGCTATCCGTTTTTCCTATTATCTTAAATCCGCAAGCTTTAAATTTTGATTTTCTGAATCTACAAAAGAGGCTAAGTTTTTATAAAAGACAGATGATTCAGGTTATTTTTATCAAAACTTCGTGGCATCAAAAGTACGTTCAGAGCTATAAAAAGAGACGACTTCTTTTTGAGTCATTAACTCATCATTGGTAATGATTGACCTGTATTTGTAAGTTGTTCCTGAAAAAAGATTGGCTTGTTTATCTTTTCTTTTAATACGGCTTATCACTAATCTATAGGATTGGTCTTGCCCAAATGGGGCATAGTCTATTTCAGCCACTTCCCTGTCCGTCCGGCAGGCGGGCATTTCCTGTACACCTAAACGAACTTTTACCCAATTTGCTTCGGGGATTTGCCCTATCTGCGCTTCCATATTTGCACAGGTTTTTGCCCGAATGTAAAACAACAAATCTTTTTGGATAACCAAATCAAGTACCTGTTGTTGGTAAGAGGCTGCATCAGCTCTAAATCGATTGGTTTGTATGCTTTCTGCTTCTAACAAAGAAAAAGTTTTTGCCAATGTTTCCTCTTGCTTGTAGCTCGCTGGACTATTGCCGTTCCGTCCTTCTACTGCTATAATCAAATCACCAATGCTTGATATACCTGATTGGTATCCTAAGCACTTTTTGTAGCTCATCTTGGCATCATACTTCTCAGTAGCTATCACCTGATTATCATAGTCCAAGGTATAATTAATCTTGGTGCTCAATTGATTTGTCTTTTTCAATGCCTTGATAAGTAATTTATTGAGCTTGTTATTGATGTTAAATTCATGGGCAGTGCCATTGGAACTTTGATGGCTTATTAAAGGAGTACTAAGCTCATTTATCCCTCGCAAAATAGTATCAGCACTACATACTGAGAGGTTAGGAATCAACTTGAGTGAATCACGTAAATGCTCATTCGCATCTTCAGTACTATCTCCCCCTGCTAAAAATACGGACATATGTGTACTAAAAATATCAGAATAATCAAAACCGGCAAGTTTTACCCTTGCCCCTAAATGATTATCAATAAGACCCTTGACTCCTGAATTTGTAAATAAATCATGATAGAAATTTAATCCACCAAATGCTGTGATTTTCTTCTCTGAGTGCGTAACTTTCATTTTCTTCCTTTTTGTTTGTTTGCACACCCAAATAAGTGAAGAAAATGGAGCTTAAAAAGTTTAAACGCATTTATTTTATGCACTTTTGGCTCTTTTTTATTTTATGCTTGCGGATTTAAGGTAATACATCATTTATTCCATTTTGTTCAGTGAGGTCTGCACTTGTAACCAATGTAGATACCTTATATTTTTTTTTAATTTTATTGGAGACTTCTTCAAGTTCAGGTTTTCGTCTAGCTACTAAAACGATGTTTAATCCTTTCTTGGTAATTTCAAATGCTAGAGCTTTACCTATTCCTGAATTAGCACCTGTAACTAAAGCCCATTCCCCGTAAGAATTTTTGAATGTATTTTCCATTTCTATAAATTATTATTACTTTTGTTTTGCAAGCAAAAATATGCAATAACTTTCAAAACGCAAGTAATAATCAAAAAATGAACAAACATTTTAGATCAAATTGTCCAATTAGTTCAGCTTTAGATATAATAGGGGATAAATGGTCATTATTAATTATTAGAGATATGATGTTTCCGGGAAAGAAAACGTATAGTGAATTTAGTAATTCAAGTGAAAAAATTGCAACGAATATCCTATCAAGCAGATTATCTATGCTTGAAGAATTGGGAATTATTAATAAGGGAAAAGAGGAAGGAAATAAAAAGACGAATATTTATAGTCTCACGCAAAAAGGGAAAGAATTACTTCCAATCATATTGGAAATTGCACAATGGAGTGACAATAATTTGAATGACCATTTGAAAGATAGTGCAAAACCTTTTGTCAATAAGTTTAAATCAAATAAAGACGAATTTGCTAAAAATATGTATCTGTTTTTTGAAAATCGTAAACGTTGATTCTTAATATTGCCTAACGCTTAGTATATGAAGCGGAGCATCCTGAAGGGTGCTATGATTTCATATACATTGTTAGGCACTGGCTTTTAAAGTTTTAGTCTTAGATTATTATTTATTGTTGAAATTATTTTTTCAGATATTTCGACTTTTTGAGCGATTTGATCCCATTTTGAAACTGATTCAATTATTTCTTGAATAATTAATTTGCTGTTTTTTATTCCAAAATTTTTCCCAAATTCGATCAAATCGCCTTGTTTAAAATCATCAAATTTTCCATTAATAGATGATTGGTGAACACTTGTCCAAGTGCCACCTGGTTTATAAGAATATGTTATATCATATGCAGGCGATATTTTCCAAATCCCTTGTTTGTTCATTAAAAATGAGAAATTTTTTACATGATCATCATGATTTCTTGCAACGACATTAAAAATAGCTCTTCTGAACTGTTGTTCTAGTTGCTGATAATTTGACTTCAATCTTTTCATTGTTCTAAATAATGTTTCATAGGAGCTTGCTTTTTGTGTTTTAAAATCCACACCTATTAGAGAACCAAACGTTTGCATATGAATTTTTTCTCCTTGTTCTGATCGATCAAAACGTTTTGTAAGAAAATGTGATCGACCATTTTCACTATAAATTCGGCTTTCTGATATGTCTATACCGCAACTTCTCGCCATTTTATAATAAGCATACTCGATTTTTCCAGTACCATCAGATTCTCCTAATGATTTTTCATTGGCTCCATCTATTTTCAAAAGCCAATATGAATACCCTCTAGGTTGTATGATATCTCCCGGTTTTATTTCTATTATGTTTCCTTTTTCATCCTCCTTTATAGCGATTAATGCTTTCGCTCTTGCTCCGCCTACAGATGTTCCTATCCTCAGTATATCGATAAGACCCTCCTCATTTAAACCTTTATACTTTACTTCCTTTTTTCCTTCTAAAACATTTTTGGCTACTTCCAGAAGTTCTGTTACATCAACACTAAAATTCTTACTAGAATTATGATTTATTGGTTGATATTCCAATGCTCCCATTCCTCTTTCTCCAACATATGTTAATCTATCTACTGGATTAATATCATCATATGTTAGACCTTTCTGTTTTAACCATTCTTTCATCATTACATTTCCAAAGTCGTCAGGCATTGAGTCTGAAAGTAAGTATGGAAGATTATGAAAGTTTATATGATCTCTATTTGTTTCATAAGTCTTTCCCTCTTTAGGCATAAGAAGCGGAGAAGGTTCTCTTGGATTTATATATGAACTTTCACTATATTGAAAGACTGCACTCCCTTTTTGTTCATTCCAATCTACCATTCCTAATGATTCTCCATATAAGCTAACTTGAACTAACATATTTATTTAATTTTATTTGAAGCTCGTTTTCTTTTGGATTTAAGTTTAGCTTTTTCAAATTTCAACTTTAGTTCTAAGTCTTCTCCGACTCTAAAGACTGATTCAAAGTCCTTTATTCTATTTAGTCTGACTAGTATTCTAATTAGACTTTCAATGGAGGTTGGATTTCCTTGTTCAATGAGACTAATTGTTGAAACACTTAAGCCTATTTCTTTACTTAGTTTCTTTTGAGTCAGATTGTGTTGCAATCTTATAAGTTTTAATTTTTGCCCAATTTGCTGAATAATCTCTTTTTCTGTTAGAAATAACCAATTTTTCATTTTTAACTATTTAAGTTTTAATAGTAAAATTAATTTATTCGCTTAACTATTAACATATCATAAGTTATTCAAATATATTGTTTTTTATTTTATAACTACGTACAATTGCGTAGTTATAAGTTTAAAAAGTTAGCAATTATTAAAATATGCCAAGTTAATTTGGACATTTGTTTGCTTGTGCCTAACACCCTACACTAAACATTGTAGGGAACTTAAAAGTACGAAAAGAATAATAACCCACTTAGGAAAACTTTTTGATTTGCTAGCAAATCAAGACCGTTGCAAAACAACAAGCTCCAATACTAGTTTTTAGGATTTTAATAAGAATTAAGTGTTTTAGTTCGGTTATTTTACTTGACACATGGGCTTTTGTTGTTTTCTTTCTACTATTTAACACTTTTTATTGAATTGGACATAATTATCCCTGGAGACCTATACAAATTGTAACACATCGCCTCCAATGAACTACCCCGAGGCAGAGCCATCGGGGTATCAGCAAAATAGCTTAAGTTGTGCTTTATACACTTGTTTGTATTCTTTTCCCATTCCTTGATTTTTAACATATGCTCGTATGACTTCTTCATTGGAATACTGACCTACTGTGTTAGCGTAATACCCACTTGTCCAAAAGTTACCGCCCCATAACATCTTCTTTATTTCAGGGTGGCGTTTAAACAACTCTTTTCCTGTAATGCTTTTTAACATCGTTACCATTTTTGAGACCGAATAACTAGCTACACTTTGAACTAAAAAATGAACATGATCTGTCTCATATCCGATTTCCATAAACTCAACCTCATATCTTTCTGAAATATCAAGACATATCTGTTTTAGTGTTTCTCCAACTTTTTTACTAATCGCTTTTCGCCTATACTTCAACGGAAACACCAAATGATATAGCAGCAGTGTCTTATTATGGCTCTTTGATATATGCTCACTCACACTTCTAAAGTACGCTTTTTCAAAGCGTCTCGAAAACCTTTAGGTTTTCAAACTTTCCTCTACACCCCGAGGCAGAGCCTCGGAGAATTCTTTCGATTAAAATGTAGGGTTGTTTTCATTTATTTCATACTTTAATGGTTCGCTTTAATAACAACCCATGTTCAGTATTCGTATCAGACCTCGTATCAGGGAGTTTACCAATCTATCAAAGGAATCAGTAATAGCCAACTACAAGTCTATTATTGACTCCGATAAAAACTCTTTCAAAGCCAAAATCATTGAGCACCATTTAGTAGTAAAATTTATAGATAGTAAGCAGCATTTTTGGTCGCCAGAACTTACGCTGGAAGTCGTAGAAAACTATAGGAAAGATGATGAATATACAGCCCATAAAGAACAAACATTAATACGTGGTTATATAAGCCCTAAACCCTCTATATGGACTTTTTTTGTATTTGCCTATGTCGGTCTTGGTTTGGTTTTTTTAGGATTATTGGTGTACGGCACCTCTCAAATGATGTTAGATCAACCCACTAACTTAGTGTGGTATGCACTTGGGTGTTTATTGGCTATTGTTGCTGTGTTTATTGCTTCTCAATTTGGGCAAAAACTAGGAGACTCTCAGACATTACTCTTGCTTCAATTTGTACAAAAAGGAGCAAGACAAGAAGCAGTAGTTAAATAAGTGGTTGCTCGTAAAACCCGACATTAGCATTATAAAAAGGAACTACTTTATATCAATAATTTCTTTGTTAAAAAGTATTTCAACAGAGAGGCCCTCTGAGCTATCAACTCTTATTTCTCCTTCGAGCTTGCCAGCAATGGTATTAACCATTTTCCAGCCAAACGAATCCTCTTTGTTAAAATCGATCTCCGCAGTGTTCCCATTGTCTTTTACCAAGAGAGCCACTTTGTTTTCGTGTTTGTAAATAGATACTTCTAGTAGAGGGTGTTCTACTCCCTCATAAGCGTGCTTAATGCTGTTAATCGCTAGCTCATTAATAATTAACCCAAATAAAATACCGTTATCAAGGTTGATTTTTAGGGGAGGGATAGAGCAATTAACCTCAATTTTGCAATGTGCATTGCTATTTATTAGTATCCTAACAAGCTCTTGTGTGTAGTTTTTAAAATCGATTTCGGAAAATGACATGTTTTGATATAGGTGCTGATGAATAAGGCCCATGGCCATTACTCGGTTTTTGCTATCCTCCAGTACCTTAATTGAGTCGGGGTCTTTTAATTTACGCTGTTGAATACTTAATAAGCTGCTAATAGTTTGCAAGTTATTTTTTACACGATGGTGAACCTCACTCAATAGCAGTTCGTTTTCTTTATTTTTAACTTCAACGGCACTTTTTTCCTTTTGCAGGTCAATAGTTCGTAGTTTTACCTTTTCCTCTAGCTGTTCGGTAAACTCTTTTTGCAACGCTACATTTTCTTTCAGTTGCTCAATATACAGCTGTTGGTTCTCTCTTTTTTCTTGATAAAACAGCTTGGTAATATACCCTAAACCCACAGAAAAGGTTAGTAACTCAATTACGACCGCAACTTCCATAAAGTAAAAGCTTCCATACTCTTTAAAAAGGAGGGTTTGATCTATAATACCACCAACAATCATCAATGATGCCGCTATAATTACAATCCTCCCTCTTATGTTCTTGTTCTTTAATATATAAAAAACGATAAACCCCATTAGAATTAATTCAAACCCTAAAATGGTGTATTTGTAAAAAGAGGAATAAATAAACTGCCAACCAGTATAATGAAATAGTGTATTAATAAATGATTCAATTAGCTTAAACCATATACCAAAATTTAATAGTTTATATGCTCTTGGTTCATGGTTTTTATAATCTCCAAAATCATTTACAAAATAGAAATAGGAGATAAAAATTAAACTATACCAAATGCGGACTAAGTTATACGAAATTGATTTTACCCAAGGAAAAACATCTTGTATAAGGCCAAAGTAATAGAGAAAATAGAGCAGAGCAAAAAAGACAAACCCGGCATACTTAACATAAGTAACCCAGCCTGTGACAAAATACATAATTAGATTAAAAACACATACAAAAGCAAACAAGCCCAGAAAAAAGGATTGTCTTGCTTTCATACTTTCATTGCTGGCCTCCATTAAACGATTTGATATTAAGCTAACCGAAAAATATTGAGGGTCGTCTCTATTAAGTTCTTTAACAAAAAATGAAACTATCTTAGTTTCATTGGGTTGTAAATCAAGCCTAATTGAGTTATGATAACCGAGTATTGGTTTACTCGAATTATCTAACAGAGAAAGAACCTTTATTTTACTTACATTTTGGTAGCGATCACCAAAACGGATACAATTAGATAGTAAATTATTAGATGTGTTTTTAATAAAGACAACAAAATTGTGCTCTTGATTTATAAGCCCTCTAGAGGCAGAAAAAAGCACTGTATCAGAAGCGCTTACCCAATAGAGAAAAGGTGTAATGTTAACCTCTCCTTTATCGATAGTTTTGCCATTTACTTTAAGCACTTCTTTGCCCACAACATGTTGGCTCAAAGAAAAAAGAGCAAAAATGATTAGCCAAACCACCTTGCTATTTGACTGTGTTGTTCTCACTTTAGCATAAAAATTAAAGGGCTATAAAAAAATCAAAGGTTACATATTTTAAATAGTATTAAGGAAAAAAGCATAAAAACTTTACTTGTTAGTAGGTCTCTCCTCAAATATTAAAGTTATTACAAAAAACCTTTGGTCACCATACATTCCTCTATCGAGGATTCTCAAATTTGAGTTAATTCAAAACTTCTAAAAGTACAATATCTTCATTCCACTAAAAAAAACTACCTTTGTGCACTAATTTTTAAGCCATGTGGAGCATTTTAGCAAATTTTATTTTAAAGTATAGGCTGCCTCTAATTATTACCTTAGTGGGTGTGACTATTTTTATGGGCTATAATGCCCGTAAGGCAGAGTTGAACTATAATTTTGCAAAGGTTGTACCCGATAGCGACCCTGATATGCAAGCTTTTATGGAGTTTAAAGAGCTGTTTGGCGAAGACGGCAGCATATTAGCCATTGGTATTAAAGACAGCTCTCTTTTTTCCCCCACTAATTTTAATAGATTAAAATACCTTACCGATGAGATAGAAAGCTTTGGAGGGGTTACACAAGTACTTTCTTTACCTGATTTACCTCGCCTCATTAGCAATAAGGAAGAGAAAAAATTTGATGTCGAAAAGATTTTTAAGACAATGCCAGACAACCAAAAGGATTTAGACAGCCTTTTGAATGTTACTATGAATCAACGGTTTTATAGTGGGCAATTGATTAATGAAAAGAATGGGATGATCCTCATTTTGGTGTCTTATGATAGATCTTACCTTAACTCGGATAAACGAATTGGGCTTACCCAAGATATAATGAGAGCGGGCGAATTGTTTACTGAAAATACAGGAATTCAATTATATTTTGCTGGAATGCCTTTTGTAAGGTCTGTTATAGCCGGCCAAGTAAAGGATGAGCTGCAAATGTTCCTAATCTACTCTGCACTAATTACGGCATTTATAATGCTGCTGTTCTTTAGGTCGTGGATAGCTGTGGTTTTTCCACTTTTAACCATTGTGGTGGTAGTGGTGTGGGTATTGGGCACCTTGGTGCTTATGGGCTTTAAAATCACCCTGCTTACAGGGCTAATCCCTTCTATAATAGTGGTGATTGGTATACCCAATAGTATTTACCTAATTAATAAATATCATCACGAGTTTTTGGCTCATGGCGACAAAATGAAAGCCATAAGAACGGTAACAGCCAAAATTGGATTAGTTACCCTTATAACGAATGGTACTACTGCGGTGGGTTTCGGGGTACTTATGTTTACCGACATTATTATTCTTAAAGAGTTTGGAATTATAGCCAGCCTTAATGTAATGGCCATGTTTGTGGTAAGTATTATTATGATGCCGATTGTGTTTTCTTATCTGCCATCGCCAAGTGCTAAACACTTAAAACACCTCAGTTTTACACCTCTTAAAGGCGTTCTTGACAGCTTTACCAAAGTGGTAACTAATTACAGGCCTGCCGTTTTTAGCATAACTTCCATTTTGGTTGCCCTCGCTGGTTATGGCACCTATCAGGTGCACTCAGAGTCGCATATGATTGACGATATTCCAGAAGATAGTAGAGTTAAGCAAGACCTCTACTTTTTTGAAGATAATTTTTCTGGCATGATGCCATTAGAAATTGTGGTGGATACGCACAAGAAAAAAGGAGTAACGAACCTTAAGAATCTTAAAAAAATTGAGGAATACGAGGAATTTTTAGCTGCACAATCGGATATTTCGAATCCGGTATCGATTGTTTCGTTTATTAAGGCTGCTCGGCAGGCTTATTTTAATGGTAACCCCAAACGGTATGCCCTACCTAAAAATAATCAGGAGAAGAACTTTATTCTTAGTTACCTCAAAAATCAAGCCGACAGCTCTGGCTTAATAGAGGCATTTGTTGATTCTACAGGTCAAAAAATCAGAATATCGCTAAAAATAAAGGATATTGGTTCTACCAAAATGGATTCGCTCATTAATACAGTGATCAGACCTAAACAAGAAGAAATATTTGGAGGCACTAAATTAACTGCAAGCATAACAGGCACCACCTTATTGTTTATTAAAGGGAATTCCTTTTTAATAGACAACTTGAAAATGAGCTTTGTACTTGCTTTCATCATCATTTCTATCATTATGGGAGTGCTTTTTAGAAATGTGAGAATGATAATTTTATCATTAGTACCCAATGTAATTCCGCTATTAATTACGGCAGGGCTCATGGGTTATTTAGGAATTCCTCTTAAACCAAGTACAGCTATTATTTTTAGTATTGCCTTTGGTATTTCAGTTGATAATGCCATCCACTTTTTGGCAAAATACAGGCAAGAGTTGTACAGCAATAATTTTGATGTTAGAAAAGCAATTGATCTAAGTATGCATGAAACAGGCACTAGCATGATTTATACGGCCATTGTACTGTTTGCAGGATTCGTAATATTTACAGCATCAGAGTTTGGAGGAACCGTGGCCTTAGGGTTATTAACTTCAATAACCTTATTCATTGCTATGTTTACCAATTTAATTGTATTGCCTTCCTTGCTAATCACGTTCGATAGTGGGCACCGTAAGTCGGGCAGACACCCAATTATTGAAGAATACGATGGGTTCTATACCGATGACGAAGAAATTGAGTTGGATCAAATAAAAGTTGCCGACAACGCCCGCCTGCCGGACGGGCAGGGGCAACAAATTGTGCCTGAAAATCAAAAAAACTAGGGGCTGTATTAATGAAATACAAAGAATACAAAGGGATAAACTATGCCGAAATGGCTACAGGTGTGCTCAATACCTGGAAAGAAAATAACATTTTTGAAAAATCGGTAGAAAGCAGGGAGGGAAATCCTGTTTTTACGTTTTACGAGGGGCCTCCTTCTGCCAATGGCACACCAGGCATTCACCACGTAATGGCACGAGCGGTTAAGGATATTTTCTGCCGATACAAAACACTAAAAGGGTTTCAAGTAAAGCGTAAAGGCGGTTGGGATACCCATGGTTTACCAGTAGAGCTTCAGGTAGAAAAAGAACTTGGTATTACTAAGGTAGATATTGGCACAAAAATTACCGTAGAAGAGTACAACCAAAAATGCCGCGAAGCGGTCATGAAGTTTAAGGATCAGTGGGATGATCTAACGGAGAAAATGGGATATTGGGTTGATTTGGACAACCCTTACATTACGTTTGAACCAAAATATATGGAAAGCGTGTGGAGCTTACTTAAAAAGTTCTACGATAAAGGACTTTTGTATAAAGGCTTCACTATCCAACCTTATTCACCTGCTGCAGGTACAGGTCTAAGTTCACACGAGCTCAACCAACCAGGTACTTACCAAGATGTAAAAGACACCACGGCCGTAGCTCAATTTAAAATTGAAGGAACTGAAAGTGATTATATTCTTGCTTGGACCACCACCCCATGGACGTTAGCAGCCAATACAGCTTTGGCGGTGGGCAAAGGAATTGTGTATGTAAAAGTGGAAACGTTCAATCCTTACACATTTCAACGCCAAACCGTTATTCTTGCTAAGGATAGAATGTCGGCTTACTTTAATTCTAAAGCTGCTGACCTTGCATTGGACGACTATAAAGAGGGAGATAAATTAATTCCTTATAATGTTCTCAAAGAGTTTAAAGGAAGTGAGTTGATTGGCACAAAGTATGAGCAGTTGATGCCCTATGTACAGCCAAATGGCAAAGCCTTTGAAGTAATTGAAGGAGATTTTGTTACCACGGCCGATGGCACCGGTATTGTGCATATTTCGCCCACATTTGGGGCTGACGATTTTAGGGCAGCTCAAAAAGCGGGCATTGGCTCTATCCTCGTAAAAGATGAGGAAGACAAAGATGCTCCTATTGTAGATAAGCAAGGGAAGTACGTTAAGGAGATGGGCGAGTTTGCAGGTCTTTATGTAAAAAATCAATATCATAAAGCCGGAGAGGCTCCAGAAAAATCTTTAGACGTTCTTATTTCGATTAAGCTAAAAGAGGAGAACAAGGCGTTTAAGGTAGAAAAATACGAGCATAGTTACCCCCATTGCTGGCGTACTGATAAGCCCGTTTTATATTACCCAATGGACTCGTGGTTTATTAAAACCACAGCGTTCAAAGACCGACTAGTAGAACTCAATAAAACCATTAATTGGAAGCCTGAATCAACAGGTACTGGTCGATTTGGTAATTGGCTAGAGAACTTGGTGGATTGGAACCTTTCACGTTCGCGATACTGGGGTACTCCACTACCAATTTGGGTAAGTGAAGACCGCAAAGAAGAAATTTGCATTGGCTCCATTGCTCAGTTAAAAACCGAAGTTGAGAAATCTATCGAAGCTGGTTTCATGAGAGAATCAATCGGTGATGACTTTGATTTGCACCGCCCTTATGTAGATGATGTGTTTTTGGTAAGCCCCACTGGGCAAAAGCTTACACGCGAAGCCGACCTTATCGATGTTTGGTTCGATTCTGGTGCCATGCCTTATGCCCAATGGCACTACCCTTTTGAAAACGAAGACATTTTTAATGAAAACTACCCTGCCGATTTTATTGCTGAGGGAGTAGATCAAACCCGTGGTTGGTTCTTTACTTTGCATGCCATTTCGGTAATGCTTTTTGATAAAGTAGCCTTTAAAAATGTAATGGCCAATGGGCTAGTGCTAGATAAAAAAGGCAACAAAATGAGCAAACGGTTAGGTAATGCTGTGGATCCTTTTAAAACCATTGCCACCTATGGGCCAGATGCAACTCGTTGGTATATGATAGCGAATGCCAACCCTTGGGATAACCTTAAGTTTAATGAAGATGGAGTGGCTGAAGCACAACGCAGGTTCTTCGGCACGTTACATAACACCTATAATTTCTTTGCGCTATATGCTAACCTCGATCAGTTTGAACCTGAAGAGTTAAATAAGTCAGCCCTCACCGAAAGTGATCAGTGGATACTTTCTAAGCTCAACAGCTTAATAAAATTAGTTGATCATGCCTACGAAAGCTATGAGCCTACAAGAGCTACACGTTTAATCCAAAGTTTTGTGATTGACGATTTGAGTAACTGGTATGTGCGCTTAAACCGAAAACGATTTTGGAAAAGCGAATTTAACGAAAACAAAAAAGCAGCCTACCAAACATTGCACACTTGCTTAAAAACGGTGGCTAAATTGGCTTCGCCTGTTGCACCGTTCTATTGCGATAATCTATACCACGATTTAACGGCCTCAGAAGCCATTAAGAATGAGTCTGTACATTTAGCCGACTATCCCGTGATAAACGAAGCATTAATTGATACCGATTTAGAGGTTCGTATGAGCTTAGCTCAGAACATCTCCTCCTTAGTACATTCGCTTCGGAAAAAACATAAAATTAAAGTAAGGCAACCCCTTTCTAAAATTTTAATTCCTGTACTTAATAAGGCGTTTGAAACACACTTGAAAGCCGTAGAAGATTTAATTTTAACAGAAATAAACGTAAAGCATATTGAGTATATGGATGATGCTTCCGGTGTGTTAGTAAAAAAGATAAAACCTAATTTTAGGAGCCTTGGTAAATTATATGGTCCTAAAATGAAAGATATTTCGGCTGCCATTAACGGATTTTCAGCGGCTGATATTTCAACCATTGAACAAAAAGGAACATTTGAAATAAATATTGGAGGAGAACCCATCAATTTAACCCTTGATGACGTTGAAATTTCTAGTGAAGATATTCCTGGTTGGTTAGTGGCATCGGAAGGCAAGCTTACTGTTGCATTGGACGTTACCATTACGGATGAACTTCGAAAAGAAGGTATTGCCAGAGATTTAGTGAACAGGATTCAAAATATACGGAAGGATATGGGTCTTGAAATTCAAGATAAAATTAAGGTGACCATTCAAGAAAACGAAGCAGTCATAAATGATGCCCTTTCTGGCTTCAACGACTATATCTGTACTGAAGTGCAAGCGTTATCTTTGGACGTTGTAAATAACTTAGCCGATGGGCAACCGTTAGAGATGGATGAGTTTAATTTGAATTTAAAGGTGGAAGTTTAACTTTGCCACAAAGTCACGAAGGCTCCAAGTCAACACAAAAACACAACTTTGTGAAGCCTAGGGTCTTTCTGTCTTAGTGGCTATTTTATTAATAAATGAAATACTATAAATACTTTTTACTTACCCTAGCGGTAATTGCATTTGACCAAGTAACTAAAATGCTTGTGTATAATAACATGAATCTCTACGAAGAGTTTAATGTGTTGGGCGAGTGGTTTAGGATTCATTTTATATTGAATGAAGGAATTGCTTTTGGAATGAAGTTGAGCTGGCCGTACTCAAAAGTAGTACTTACCCTTTTTAGGCTCTTAGCCTCCGTTGGAGGGGTTTATTTACTAATTAAATATGCAAAACAAGGAATGCACCCCGGAGCTCTTTGGGCGGGAGCGCTTATTTTAGCAGGTGCTGTTGGCAATTTAATAGATAGCCTTTTTTATGGCATTTGGCTAGATAATGCTCCTTATGATGCTCCCTTTGCCTTATTGAATGGGCAAGTGATCGATATGCTTTACTTTCCTTTGTTCGAATTTACATGGCCTAGTTGGATCCCGTTTGTTGGCGACCAATACTTCCACTTTTTTAATGCCATTTTTAATGTCGCAGATTCGTCCATTTTTATTGGGGTTGTTATTCTTTTGGTCTTTCAAAAACGCTTTTTTCCAGAAGAGAAAAAGTCTGAGTCAACTATGGAGCTAGATGAGCGTTTAGTTGCTAACCAACAAATGAGTACTGCAATAGAAGGTACGGAAGAAGATTGTTGCATTCCAGAATAAGAACAACTATATCACAAACAGGTTCTATTGTAATTTAGTTAAATAAAGTATCTTTAATTGGTGTGTTGGATACCAAGTTTTATAACAGTTATGCCGTATAGTATAAATATGGTTGTAATTAATAACCTGAGTGCGGGATAAGGAATGCAAACCACATATTTTAGAAAACAGAAACATTTAAGAAGTTCCAGAAATTTTGATATATCGGAACTTAAAAATAATAAAGCAGAACTATTTAAAAGAGCAATTTCGTAGATGGTATTTTAAATACAACACCAGGCCCTCTCTTTTTATTAGACATGGAAACTGCTGATTTTATTCATATTAACTAAATAGCTTATATTTAAATCATGTTAAAAATCTCTTCAGTATTTAATAAATATGTTGTTTACTTTATTCTGTTTTCAAATTTACTATTTGTTAGTGTTTATTTTTTTTATGTTAGGTATTTAGTATCTATACCCTTTTGGGGGATAGGTCTAATCGCACCAATTTTTACAGCTATCTTTTTTGGTTTTTTAATTGGTGCATTGTTTAAACAAAACGACAAGCATCAGGCACTATTTCGTGTTTTGGAGCAACAAAAAATACTAAAACAAATTTCTCTTCTTCCGCACCAAAACTACTCAGAAAAAGAATTGCTAAACAAAACCATTCGTTTAATACTAGAAGTCTCGTTTGCCAAAGCCCAATCTAAAGGAGCTATTTTTTTAATTAACGCTGATAATCGTTTAGTACTTAAAAGCCACCTTAACATGAATGATTGTGCCACTAATAATAATGATTCCAAGGGCTTTCAGTTGGATGATTGCCCATGTGGGCTTGCTGCGCAAAAAAAGCACCCTGTTTTTATAATTAATAATAGTTATAAACATATTCTTAAATGTTATAAAAAAGAATACCACGGGTTTTATAGTGTACCCATAATGTATGAAAACAATGTATTGGGTTTAATTGTTGTTTATTTAGATGCTAACCATAAAGAAAGCCCTAGTGAAATTAACTTTCTTGAAGCAGCAGCCAATGTACTCTCATTGGTTTTGAGAAAATTTACTGTAGATAAAAATATATCTAGAAAGGAAATTGAACTTTTGGAAAAACAAACTTTAATAAATGGTATTTTAAACGCCAGCCCCGATCCTCTTTATTTATTAGACTTAGGCACTAGTGAGTTTGTTTATTGTAACAAAGCAATGGGTATCGTACTTAAAGATAACCCTGTTTTTGTTAAAAACTATAAAGAAAAAGGGGTTGCCTATTTCAGGCAGATGGTTCACCCTGACGACCTTGAAAACTATAATAAAATGGACACTGCCTTGCGTAAGGGAGAAGACTTATTTGTACTTAAATTTAGAACTAAAGTTTTTGACACCGCCTATCGGTGGATAGAGCAGAAAATTTTAGTGTATAAAAGAGATCAAAATAATCGTATTAAACAGGTTTTGGTTGTATCTAAAGATATTCAAGAACAGGTTCATGCCGAAAACAGGGTTAAAACATTAAACATTGATCTATCTGCTCAAAACAGGTCGATTAAAAAAATTAATACAGAACTTGACCAGTTTGTTTATAGTGTGTCGCACGATTTAAGAGCTCCATTAGCGTCAATGTTAGGTTTGGTAAACCTTAGTAAGCTTGATTCTCGACCCGAAGAACTAAAAGAATACATGGGTAAAATTGGTCAAAGTGTGGAAAGGCTTGATGGATTTATTAAAGACATACTTAACTATTCGAGAAATTCGAGGACAGAAATTGAGACAAAGCCAATAATACTTAAAAATCTTTTTATGGAATTTATTGATAATATCAAATCTATAAATAATCCAGATATTGAGCTTTACTTAGAAGCAGAGGAGCCTTGTGTTTATAATGGAGATGTAAGGCGAATTAGAATAATTTTTAATAATATAATTTCCAACACTATTAAATATGCAGATTATGAGAAACCCGAGTGCTTTTTAAAAGTTCGAATAAAAACTTCATCTAACGGCTGCAACATGATATTTGAAGACAATGGCATTGGTATAAGCGAGGAAAACTTAGGCAAAATTTTTAACATGTTTTATCGAGGAACAGATAAATCAGATGGGTCAGGCTTAGGGTTGTACATCGTTAACGAGGTTGTAAATAAGCTTAATGGGAGTATACGAATGGAATCCAAAGAAGGAGTTGGTACAAAAACTTTTATTCAAATTCCTCATATAAAAAATCCCGACTAATCGGGACAGCTTAAGGACACTTTCTGTTATCCTTATCGCGACCGCCTGCTTTCTTTGGCAGCAACCGCTAATAATTTGATCCTCTACGGATTTTCTACTTCAAAAGTATAATGACATTTTTAATTGTACAAATTATCTTTTTGTTAAGCGAATGTTAACAGAATTCTACTCGTACTTGTTTGGGCTTAGTAAAATCAGCAATTTTAGTACTTAATATATCAATTATGGCTAAAAACGTTTATTACTCCGATTATTTACAATTAGATAAAATTTTGAATGCACAGCAAACAGAAAGTGGGCTAGCAGGAGATGAAGCCCACGATGAAATGCTTTTCATCATTATTCACCAAGCCTATGAGCTTTGGTTTAAGCAGATGAAGTACGAAATGCAGTCGATTGTGGATATTATGCGTAAGCCCACAATTAACGATAACTCCCCCGATGTGTTTTCGGTAGTGCATAGGCTAAAACGGATAGCTACTATTTGGCAGTTGGGTATTCAGCAAATTGATGTGTTGGAAACCATGACCCCGCTTGATTTTCTTGATTTTAGAGACCAGCTTCGGCCAGCCTCGGGTTTTCAGAGTTTCCAATTTAAAATGTTAGAAGCGATGATGGGCCTTAAGTTTGAAGACCGACATGGCAAGGCTTTCTACCAAAGCCATTTACGGAAAGAGCATATTGATGAAATAGCCAAAATTGAAGCACAGCCTTCGTTAATAGAATTGCTAAATGGTTGGCTAGAACGAATTCCATTTTTCGATGCTCCATTTTATAATGATTCTACTGAGGTTAAATTCCACCCGTTCTGGGTTGATTACAAAAAAGCCTTTGCATCTACCTTAAATGAAAATGATGAAAGCATATTAAAAACCTTCGAACAGTTTTTCTATACCGAAGGAAAACTAAAAGGAAATCGGTTGAGTGCCAAAGCCAATAGGGCTGCCTTGTTTATTTTGGCATATCGTGATTATCCCCTTTTACAGATTCCGTTTCAATTATTAGATACATTAATATTAATAGATGAGCTAATGAGTACTTGGCGAGCACGCCATATTTCCATGGTAGCACGCATGATTGGTATGCGTACAGGAACAGGGGGTAGTACTGGTGCCGATTACCTGAGCAAATCGCGCGACCATCATGGAGTGTTCAACGAGCTTTCAGGGTTAAATACGTATTTGGTTCAGCGCAAAAATTTGCCTGAACTACCTATAGGGTTAAAAGAAAGGCTTGGGTTTAGCTAACTAATGACTGGAGGGATTGGCTTTTCAAGAGATAGTAGCAATACGCAAAAAAAGAACCGTAATTTACTCGGTTTTAGAAAGAGTAATGCTGAAAACCCTTATTGGGGGAACAAGAGGGTTAAACGAAAAAGGATTATCAAGTTCGCTGAACTCTTAAATTTTAAAAAGAACCGCACCTCTTCTATTAAACCCGAATTATGCGATAGGGTTCGTGATGAGGCTTTAAGTCACAATAAATCAGGCAGTTTGGATTCGAAAGCATAGCACCGCTATGGTGAGAACACAAACAAAGCAAAGCGACTGATTTGAAGTGAGTTAAAGGCCTAATAGAAATTCTATTGCATATTTCGGGTTAAAAGGAGAAGTGCGATAATACTTATTGTTATAGGAGTTCTTTCTTTAATTATTTAGGTAATGCTGTATATGATACAGCATTACTAAGCCACTTCCTTCAGTTCTCTTTTCCATCCCATCATAGCAATGGTAAGCTTCGAACTTATAGATGCAAAATTGCTTCCAACAGCAATTCTTGCTGTGGCTTCAGCTGCTTTTCTTGCTAATGCCATTTGCATAATAACAGCAGTTTCAATATGTAAATCTTTGTGCAATTGCACAATTTGGTTAAATACCGGATAACGACTTAGTACCATCCGGTCTTTATCTAGCCACTTACCAAATTCGCAATTATTTGGCACACGAACAAAAGCAACATCAAACTCACTTGTTTGGGTTTGAATGGCATTTTTTAAGCGCATTTTCCACATACCATGGGAAGCAATGGCTTTATCAATGTTTTGAATTATCTCTGTTGTACTCATAAAAAAATAAGCATGTTAAGTAAGCAACAATTATGAAAATAATTATATTAATCGCCAAATATTACCATTAAAACAATTCATTTTTTCGTATTTGGAAAAGGCTATTTCTCATTAAAGTTCATCATTTTTACATTTCAATATAATCTTATGCACAATAAAGCAATTCTCACCTATATAGAAGACAATAAACAACGGTTTTTAGACGAGCTATTCGACTTACTACGATTACCATCGGTAAGTGCCGACCCAAAATTTGCAGGCGATGTACGAAAAACGGCCGAAATGGTAAAAGTGAGACTATTAGAAGCAGGTTGTGATAATGCTGAGCTCATAGAAACCCCTGGTCATCCTGTAGTGTACGGAGAAAAGATAATAGATGCTTCCTTACCAACTGTTGTGGTTTACGGTCATTACGATGTGCAACCAGCTGATCCTTATGAATTATGGGATTCTCCTCCATTTGAACCTGTAATAAAAAACGACAAAATATATGCAAGAGGTGCTTGCGATGACAAAGGCCAAGCCTATATGCATGTAAAAGCATTGGAGGCGATGGTTCAAACAGGTTCCTTGCCTTGCAACGTTAAATTTATGATAGAAGGAGAAGAGGAAGTTGGCTCAAGCAACCTCGAAACCTTTGTAAAGGAGAATAAAGAAAAATTAGCAGGAGATGTGATTCTTATCTCAGACACAGGTATTATATCAACTGATACGCCTTCTATAACTGTAGGCTTACGTGGTTTAAGTTATTTGCAAGTCGAAGTTACGGGTCCCAACCGTGATTTGCATTCAGGGGTTTATGGAGGGGCTGTTGCTAACCCCATTAATGTGCTTTGTACCATGATTGATTCATTAACAGATAAAAATGGGCATATCACTATTTCTGGTTTCTATGATAAGGTAGAAGAGCTTTCAAGGGCCGAAAGGAACCAAATGGCAAAGGCTCCATTTAACATAGCCAAATACAAAGCAGAACTAGGGATAGATGAAGTTAAAGGAGAAGAAGGATTTTCTACCAATGAACGAACAGGCATTCGTCCTGCCCTCGATGTGAATGGAATATGGGGCGGCTATACAGGCGAAGGAGCCAAAACAGTATTGCCTTCTAAGGCTTATGCTAAAATCTCTATGCGCTTAGTTCCTAACCAAATCAGTGATGAAATCACCGAGCTGTTTATCAATCATTTCAAGTCAATTGCCCCTGACTATGTAAAAGTAAAAGTGGAGGCACATCATGGCGGCCAGCCCTCCGTAGTTAAAACTGATTCGATAGCCTATGAGGCAGCTAGCAAGGCCTTTGAGGAAGCCTGGGGGAAGACGCCTATTCCAACTAGAGATGGAGGAAGTATTCCTATTGTAGCTCTTTTTAAAGAGGTGCTTAAAGTAGATGTGGTACTGCTTGGTTTTGGATTGGATTCCGATGCCATTCACTCTCCTAACGAACATTATGGGCTATTCAATTTTTTTAAAGGCATAGAAACCATTGCGATGTTCTACAAACATTTTGTAGAAATGAAGAAATAAACTTTTTTAATTACAACCCTGTTATATTTGAGCGCCATTAAGTTTCATCGTCACTCTGAGGGCTTTGCCCGAAGAGTCTCATTGTCGTACCTTCTTCAGAATGACGTTTATTATAAAATGAGCAAATTATTTGAATATGAAAAAATCCCTTTTTATTCTTTTTTTCTTGGCTTCAATTATAAGCCAAGCCCAAATTTTACAACCTGCCATTTGGCAATATGAGCTATCGACAGGAGATTATAAGGTAGGTGATAAAATTGACCTAGTCTTTAAAGCTAACATTGATAAAGGCTGGCATTTATACTCTTCCGATTTCGACCCTGAGTTAGGTCCAATGGTAACAACTTTCATCTTTACTCCAAACGACAGCTATGAGCTTGTTGGAAGACTAAGAGCCATTAACCCAAAGAAAGGCTACGATGAGATTTTTGAGGGGGATTACACCTATTTTGAAGGCAAGGGGGAGTTTAGGCAAACAATAAAAGTACTGTCCGGTCAACTGCATTTTGAGGGTAATTACGAATACCAAGTGTGTACCGATACTGATGGGAGATGCATTCCGTTTGACGAGGATTTTTCGCAAACCAATTTTGGGCTTAAACAGGTTCAAAAAAAAAGTGAAGTTGAGATAGCGAGTAAAGACATTAAACCCACACCTTCTACATATGTAGAGGAAGGTATTACTAAGCCCGAAGACAAAAGCCTTTGGGCATTTATGTTTTTTGCATTTGTAACGGGCTTAATTACTTTATTAACTCCGTGTGTGTTCCCTATGATTCCTATGACTGTCACTTTCTTTTTAAAAGAACATGAAAAGGGCGGAAATGGAAAGCAAAAAGCCTTAATTTTTGGGGCTTCCATTATTTTTATATTTACCGTGTTAGGAACGCTTACCGCTGTACTATTTGGTGCCGACACCCTCAACCAATTAGCGACCCACTGGATTCCCAATGTGATAATTTTCATCATTTTCTTTGTATTTGCCCTTTCATTTTTAGGTTTATTCGAAATCACCTTGCCACATCAGTTAGTAAATAAAATTGATGCACAAAGCAATAAAGGGGGCATGATAGGCGTGTTTTTTATGGCGTTTACGTTAGCACTAATCTCATTCTCGTGTACGTTCCCAATTGTAGGAAGTGTATTAGTTTTATCAGCTCAAGGAGAGTTTATTAAACCCATTTTAGGCATGCTTGCGTTTTCGTTAGCCTTTGCGTTGCCGTTTACTCTATTTGCCTTTTTCCCGGCCTGGTTGCAAAAAATGCCAAAGTCTGGAGGTTGGCTAAACTCTGTTAAAGTTGTATTGGGCTTAGCAGAACTGGCTCTTGGCCTCAAGTTCCTAAGCGTAGCAGACCAAGCCTATCATTGGGGTATTTTAGATCGTGAAATCTATCTTGCCTTCTGGATTGTAATTTTCGGTATTATGGGCTTATACCTATTGGGTAAGGTTCGATTGCCACACGATAGTCCTATGGAACATATTGGAGTATATCGTTTATTAATGTCTATCATAACATTCACCTTTGTCCTTTACCTCATACCTGGTATGTGGGGAGCTCCTTTAAAAGCACTTTCGGGTTATTTACCTCCCATGGCAACACACGATTTTAATATTGCAGAATCGCGTGGAGGCATTATGACATCAGAACCAACCAATATTTGTGAAGAGCCTAAGTACGATGAGTTCTTACATTTTCCCCATAAACTACAGGGCTATTTCGATTATGAACAAGCCTTAGCTTGTGCCAAAGAGCAAAACAAACCTTTATTTATAGATTTTACAGGCCATGGCTGTGTTAATTGTAGAGAAATGGAAGCACGTGTGTGGTCAGACCCAAAGGTACTTAAAAGGCTCAACGAAGATTTTGTGTTGGTAGCCCTTTATGTTGATGATAGAACAGAGCTGCCCGAAGACGAATGGTACACCTCTAGTTATGATAATAAGGTTAAGAAAACACTGGGTAAGCAAAATGCTGATTTTCAGATAAGTCGTTATAATAATAACGCTCAGCCTTTTTATGTCATTTTAAATCAGCAAGAAGAATTGATAATCCAACCCAGAGGCTATGATTTGAGCGTAGAGGGTTTTGCTGGCTTTTTAGATGAAACGAGCCGTAGGTTTAAAGCAGAGGAAGCTGTGAAATAGTAGGGTTCAGCGCCCTACTAACCTGAGTTCCGACTTACATTTAAACAGTTGGTCGAACTCAGGTTTGAAGTTTAAGAAGGAGCTTCCTTTAAATTTCTATAGTTTTTTCTTTTCTGAAATCTGAAAGACGGTATCAATGTCTGTTTGAGACGCTTTTATTCTATCTTCAATAATTTTAATCTCGTATCCATCGCTTTTAAACAGTTTCATTAATTCATCATCAATATTCCTGTTTACAGAAATTGTTGAGTCGAATTCTAAGTCGTTTCTATGGCTTTTAGATTTAAATGTTCGCAAATTCAAAATCAATTTATCAGAGATAATTAATATGTCGTCTTAATTGGAACAATTGACATATTCTCCTTTCATTTTTCTATTAATGATTCCGCCTCTTTTACTCCATCAGGTTGGGCTGTTTCAAAACGAACATATTCATAGTCACCACAACTAACCAAAAATGTCATTAATAGTATGTAGATTATTCTTTTCATTTATTCTAATTGGTTACAACAACTCTATATAACACAACCAGACAATAGGAGGATTGCCTTCCCCTACTTCACCTCCCAATTCAACCCATACTTTGCTTTTCCATCATCTTCTTTTATCATATCATTGGTATAAGGCCCACCAATTTTATCGGCCTCTAATATAAATTTTCCTAAATAATCGTCAGGAGAAAGGTCATCGTACTCCCACAGCTCTATTTTTATAGAGGCTCCTCGAGCAAGGGTAGTTTCAACTTTTAAATCAGCCGCATCACCTTCATTCATGGAGCTGTATGTTTCGTTTTTGGGCCAAATTTTTTTTCCGTTAAACATTAAATATACTTCATCCGTACTTTCATCAGGTAAATAGCAAAGTATGCTGTGTAATCTAATTTTATAATCCGTCATAATAAAAACAGTATTTGTACTACCTATAAAGCTATTCATAATAAATGAAAAATGCCAATCTAATTATAGATTGGCATTTAATATAAATATGAAGTTTATTAGCTATTAGCTGTAGCTGAGAAGTATAAGGCGGCTCCTGCCATTGCTAAGTCTTTAAACACCATAGGCATTGCACTTTCGTTACCTGCTATTAAGCTTGGAATATGCATAGTTACTACAAAGATTATTAGCATTAAGGCCAATAGTTTGCCTGCAAGCTCAACTTTTTTGTTAATTAGAAACGACACAGCGGCTGCAATTAGTGCTAGCCCTGTAAGGTACACCCAAACTACACCAAATGGCATCCAGCTGGGTACCATTCCAACCATTTGGCCTGCATTAGTTAAATGGCCAAGGCCAAAGGCTAATAAAGGAATTGAATAGATAATTAGTCCTGCTTTTTTCATAATAGTTTATTTTAGTTAGTAAAATTTAATTAGTTGATAAATTAAACAATGTTTAAACTATGAAAATAGTAAAATTTTCAATGGATTAAAACTCAAAACAAGTTAATCTCAGTGTTCCTGTTTTTTTACACAGCCTCTAATTATATTCCGCAAAGGCTACATTGGCCCTAGAAGCACAAAATCACTGGGCTCTATGCGGCAAACAAGAAACAATGGGCTAAATTTGATAAGCGATGTAGGATCAATGCTCTATCTGTATTCTCCCAATTTAATTCTGTCTATGAAAAAATCACTATTTGCTCTCCTTGGTCTTTTGCTCTCTATTCCTCTTTTATCTCAAGACTTTGAAGGAATCATTGTCTACAAAATTACTTATACCGACTTGCCTGCTGAAATGAAAGGGAAAGAATCAGTGATGCCCAATACCCAAACGTTTTATATAAAAAAAACCAAATCTAAGTTTGAAATGGCAACACCTAGAGGTAACACAACTATTTTTAGCGATTCGGAAAACCACACATCAACAGTGCTAATGAAAACAATGGGCCAGAATTTTAAGATGACATTTACTTCTGAAGAATTAGATAAAATTGATTCATCAAATACCGGCAAGTATATTGTTACCTACCAAAAGGAAAATAAAACTATAGCCGGTTACGTTTGCAAAAAGGCAACAGTAGCTTCTAAAGATAACAAAAAACGTGTGACTATTTTCTATACAGATAAGATTCAACCTATGAATATAAAGGGGCTGGAAGGACTCAATATTAAGGGCATGCCTCTTGAGTACATTATAAAAACCGAAGATATGAGTATGAACGTTACGGTTGAGAAGATTGAAAAAAAGGCAATTGATGATGCCATATTTACTATTCCTGACGGATACAAAGAAATGCCCGAAAGCATGAAAACGCTATTGAACCAGTGAAAAAGGGAACCTACTTATTAGTCTACGCTTTACCTATCTCTGTAGTAGCTTCATTTAGTTTAGAAGGGATTTATACGTATTTGCCCATCTTTCTATTTTACTTGCTTTTGCCATTAGTAGAACTGGTTTTTAAACCAGATTATCAAAATTCTTCTGAAATTCAATCTCGAAATAGCGCAAGCTATTTTGATTGGGTGCTCTATATGGCTGTTCCTGTACAACTAACTGTTCTCTTTTATTTCTTTTATATTGTTAGTACCCAATCTTTTGCACCCTTTGAATATGTGGGGTTAACGCTTTCTATGGGTTTAATGTGCGGTGTTTTTGGAATAAACATTGCACACGAACTTGGCCATAGAAATAGCTGGTATGAACAATTAATGGCGGAGATTTTGTTGCTTACTTCCTTAGAAATGCATTTTATACCTTACCATAATAATGGGCATCATCATAATGTGGCCACACCTCAAGACCCTGCAACTGCTCGCAAAGGAGAGCCAGTATTTCTCTTTTGGTTTCGGTCGCAAGTGGGTAGTTATTTTAAGGCATGGTCGCTTGAGAATAAACGACTGAGAAAGTTGGACAAGAGAGTATTTTCCTTTAAACATAAGGTGCTTTTTTATACCTTAATACAGCTTTCATTTATTACTGGCATCTTTTTTATGTATGGGGGCTTAGTTGCGGTACTCTTTGTTGCAGCCTCAGCATTTGGTATTATGTTGTTAGAAACAGTTAATTATATTGAACATTACGGCCTGCTTAGGAACAAGAATGAACACGGCCGATATGAGCGTGTTCAACATCACCATTCTTGGAACTCAGATCATAAATTAGGCAGAGCCATGCTGTTTGAACTTTCACGCCATTCTGATCACCATTACAAGGCGAGCAAAAAATACCAAACACTTCTTTCCCTTCCGGAATCGCCCCAAATGCCTACGGGCTACCCTGGCATGATGCTGTTTTCGTTAGTGCCTCCACTTTGGTTTTGGGTTATGAATAAGCGACTTGAATCGATAAGCGTTTTGTGAAAACATACTCAATAAACAAAACATATAAACTTCAAAAGTTTGAAGGAAAAGGAGGTTGGACGTATGCCCTAATTCCTGAAATAGCCCAGAACAAAAAGAACCCCTTTGGCTGGGTAACGGTTAGTGGATTTATCGATGGTTTTGAGCTAAAACATTATAAGCTAATGCCTTATTCAAACGGGTTGTTATTTATGCCCGTAAAAGCTTCAACAAGAAAAGTTATTGGTAAACAGGCAGGTAATACTGTGCATATTAAGCTCAACATAGATACATCGCCTATTAAAATTCCTGCTGAAATAATTGACTGTTTTAAAAACGAGCCCCCCAGCATTTATACTGCGTTTTTAGATTTTACCCAAAGTGAACAAAAAGCCTATATCGACTGGATTGACGAGGCAAAAAAAGAAGAAACAAAAGTGGAAAGGATTGTAAAAATGATGGAACGAGTTTTGGATGGAAAAACGTTTTATGACTAGTTACAAAACATTCCCTGCCACACAGTCTCCAATAGCCACCCCACTACGCCAGTTACCAGATATTTTTAATCCTTTGTATTTTTTTTCCGCCAAATCCACTTTTTCCATGAGTTTGTAATAGCCCAAATTAAATTGTGGAATGGCTCGTTCGTGCAAATAATGAGATTGAAAAGTGGGGTTGGAAGTAATTTGCATATGCCTTTCAAAAACCATTTTCGCCTTTTCGATAGACTCTTCTATATTGGCAACTACTGCTTTATTATTAACGCCCCCTACAAAGAGGGTAAAGAGTTCCATTTCTTCAGGTGCCACTTCTGGGAATATCGTTGAGGTCCAGATGCCTCCTAAATAGGGTTGCTTTTCTTGTTGAGGGATAAGATAGCCAAACCCATTTAAAGCTTGCCCAATACTGGCTTTAGGGTATCCTAAATACACCAATAACATGGGAGCATACTCAATGGCTTCAAGTTCTTTTTGCAGAGGTTCATCAATCATATTACAAATAGAACCAAACACTGTTGGAGGCAAAGTGGAGATTACTTCTTTTGATTTAACTACCTTTTCTATGCCTCCCTGATTATACCTAATTTTAAAGCCTTTTTCCATCGACTCAACAGTTGTTACATGTGTATTTAGGAGTGCATGTTCTCCTAATTTTTCGGCAAGCGTATTGGTCAATGTGGCAAGTCCACCTTTAAACGACATAGCCTCTCGTTTATGGCTATTCTTATCACGATTAAACATGGCTTTTACCAATGAACCATAATCTTGTTCCATAGCATAAAGCTTTTTAAAGGTAGAACGCAGACTTAATTTTTCCGGATCTCCGGCATACACACCTGTGACTAAAGGATTAATCATGCGGTTTAAAATATCTGCGTTTAGCCTTCTTCTTATAAAGTTGGCAATGCTCTCTTCTTCTAAAGCACCTTTTTTTCTAAACCGCTCGGTTAGAAATGCCCAAGCCATTCCAAGTTTTAAAAACCCTGAGCTTAGAAGAGCCCAGCTAGGTTTCATTTTGAGTGGCATATTCTTGAACAAAAGGTATCGTGTGGAGGCGATGGCTTCATTCTTACGAATTTTACCTTCGATACCTAACTCTTTGATTAGCTCATGTAATTCAACATTAGTTAAAATCGAATTTGGGCCTTGCTCAAGTCGGTAGCCTTCTTTGATTACTGTTTGTATTACACCCCCAAACCGATTAGAGGCTTCTAAAAGCAAAACTGTTTTTCCTTTTTTTTGCTGGTTAAAGGCTGCTACTAAACCAGATATGCCTCCTCCAAGAACAATGGCATCAAATATTTTTTTCATTACTCTGTGAGCTTTGTGAAATCACCTTTGAGTTCTCTGTGGTTAGAGTGATCCATCTACAAACATTTCTGAGTCTTCCACCCAACTAGCTAATAAGTCGGCCCAGTCTTCATTATCATTTAAGCACTCAATTCGGGTAAACGATTTTCCTCCATTTTCTAAAAAATCTTCTCGGGCTTCCATCCCAATTTCTTCAATGGTCTCAAGGCAATCACTTACAAAAGCAGGGGTAACAACTGCTAATTTCTTAACCCCTTTGGTGGGCATATTTTTAACAGTTTCGCTGGTATAAGGCTGCATCCAAGGGTCTTTCCCCAACCTCGATTGGTAGGCATTGGAGTACGAGCCTTCTTTAAGACCAAGTTCGGCAGCAACCAACTCTGTTGTTTTAACACATTGGTGTTTATAACATGTTTTATGGGCTTCGCTTGGGGTGGTACAGCAATTACTGGTTTGCAAACAATGGTTTCTGGTAGGATCAGCCTTTTTTAAATGCCTTTCGGGTAGTCCGTGATACGAAAAAAGCAAATGGTCAAGATTATTGATATCCAGTTTTGTTTTAATGGAAGCTGCTAAGGTTTTAATATACGTCTCATTATTATAAAAGGCGGGGAGATAAGAAAGGCTTAAGGGTGAAAAATACTTGTTTTTTGCATTCTCCACATCTTCCATTACAGTTCTGGTAGTGCTCATAGCATACTGAGGGTATAATGGAACAACCAATACATTTCCTACACCTTTATCAACTAATTCCTGCAACCCGGTTTTTACAGAAGGTTGGCCATATCGCATAGCCAAGGCAACAGGTATTGATGTTTTGCTTTTAATTTTAGTCGTAAGCTTCTCACTATTCACAATAAGTGGGGAGCCTTCATCTGTCCAAATTTTTTGATAAAGCTTGGCCGAGTTTTTAGATCGGTTAGGAACAATAATGCCTCTCACCAAAAATAAACGCAAGAGATATGGAATGTCAATTACATTCCCATCCATTAAAAATTGATTGAGGTATTTTTTTACATCCTTCAACTCCGGGCTATCAGGGGATCCTAGGTTCATCAATAATACGCCTCGTTTCGTAGCCTCTTTGTTCATTCTATTTTAAGTATTGTTTAGGTGTTACCCCAAACTTGCGTTTAAAGGCGGTAATAAAATGACTTGCAGAACTATAGCCTACTTGTGGAGCAATTTCGCTCACATTTTCATTTCCTCGCTCCAGCATTTTCTTAGCCTCTTCCATTCGGTAATGAAACAAATAGTTAATAACAGGCTTACCGTAAAGCTCTTTGAAGCCTTCTTTAAGAGCTTTTACATTAAGCCCCACCATTTTAGCTAAATCATTTAAAGAAGGAGCTTCGGCTAGATTACTAATGATAATAGTTTTGGCCTTCTTTATTTTGGCAGCACTCTCCTCATTGGCAATGTAAGGGCATTGCTCAATATTATCCTTGTCGGTAGCATAGAAAAACGTTCCCAATAGTTCCAAAACCTTCCCTTTTACATAAATAGATTGATAAGTTTCAGATAAGTTTTTATGAAATAACTGAGATGCAACCTCTCGTACACCTGCTTTATTTACTGCGGATTCAATAATTTTTTTGCCCACACCAATGTTACCAAAAACAGGTAGTTGGTCAGTATCTTGCGAAAATAAGGCATGAAGTTGATCGACTGATATGTAAATACCAATGGCTTTGGTGTTGGGCTCAATATGAAATTTAAGCTCTGGAGTAAAGTCCTTTATAAATATCAGTGTTGAGCTATCCTCTTTTAATGGAAAACTATAATGCTGTTTTGTAATTTCAACTGAAATGGAACCTTCTAAACAAATGTAAAGGTGAACCAACTCCTTAATAATATTCTTAGGAAGAATACAGGTTTCTTTCCCTAGGTTTTCAAGTTTCATAACAATTAATTCGTTGCTATCATTAAAAACCTCCCATGAACCTCTTGCGGTATTTTCTAAATTCTGTATCAATAAGTTTGAATCTATGTCTAGTCATTCAAAATTACATCAATTCAATAAACATTGTTCTATATTACTCCATTTGATTATTATGAGATATTTCATTCGAGACTATGACCATTATCATAGATGCTGCCTTTAAGCAGGTAAAATAACCTTTCGCGATATTATTAGTTCCTTAGACGAAATATTATAAAGTAAGTATTCGTAATATTTGCGCACCTACTTAATTTTTAGATATGAATTCTTATACATCCACTTTTTACGTGGTTGGAGTTAACTATAAAAAGGCTGATGCCGAAACCAGAGGTAAATTTAGTATCTCTCCTGAAGATCAATTAAACCTCCTTGAAAAAGCAAAAAAGAAGGGGGTTGAAGGGTTGATGGTTTTATCCACCTGTAATCGAACTGAGGTAATCGGCTTTGCACAACACCCTTTTAAACTTATAAGTTTGCTAAGTGAATATTGGACTGATGGTTCTGTAGAGGAATTTGCGCGATTCTCCTATGTGCTTAAATCTAAATTTGCCATTGACCACCTCTTTAAGGTAGCCACTGGCCTCGATAGCCAAATATTAGGTGATTATGAAATTGTTGGTCAGCTGAAAGACTCTTTTAATAAAAGTAAAGAAGCCGGTCTCGTTAATACCTTTATGGAAAGGCTCTTTACTAACTTATTGCAAGCTAGCAAACGAGTTAAAAACGAAACAACCTTAAGTTCAGGAACAACCTCGGTTGCCTATGCTGCTACTCAATACCTGAACGAAAGCTGCTCGAAAATAAAGAATGAGTCTGTTTTGGTGTATGGAATGGGAGAAATTGGGCAACATACGCTTGAAAACATTATTACTTATACTGAGTGCAAGAATATTTCTGTAACCAATAGAAGTGTAGTTAACTTAGAGCATATTCCAGAGTTAAAACATACAACTGTCTATCCGCACGAAGTGTTAAAGGAAGCCATATCCAAAAGCTCTGTACTAATTGTAGCTACAGGTTCTTCAACTCCAACGATTCGGCAGGAACATGTTTCGAAAGATCAACACCTCGTAATCCTTGATTTGTCCTTACCGAGTAATGTTGATAAAAATGTGAGTGAGCTTTCGAATGTTACGTTAATAGGAATAGATGTGCTTTCAAAAATTACGGATAGAACCATTGAAAACCGTAAAGCGCAAGTGCCAAGAGCAAAAGAGATTATTTCAAAACATAAAATGGAGTTTTTAGAATGGCTTAATATTCGCAAATTTACTCCAGCAATCAACTCACTAAAGGATACCTTGAATCAGCTTCGATTAAATGAAATTGGACTTCAGAAGGTAAACGGAGATGGATTTTCACAAGCTCAAGTAGATAAAATTACTTCGAGAATTGTACAAAAAATAACGACTCAATTTGCCAAGCATATTCGTTCAAATACCGGAGATGCCAACGCAAGCATTGATTTAATGTATAAAGTATTCGAAATTGACCCCGTTTCTCGGCAAGAGAAAGAACTTGTTAAGTAGTATGTGTAAGACAATACGAATTGGTACTCGCAGCAGTCAATTAGCCCTTTGGCAAGCAAATAAAGTAAAGGCATTATTGGAGGAGAATGGATTTGCAACAGAGTTAGTTAAAGTGGATGGCCATGGAGATCAAGACTTATCTAAGCCTTTACATCAATTGGGTACGGTAGGCTTATTTACAAAGAATTTGGATGACGCCATGTTGGAGGGCAAAATTGACATTGCCGTACATTCCCTAAAAGATGTACCCACTGATTTACACCCTAACATTACCCAAGCAGCAGTGTTGGAAAGAGGCGAACATCATGATGTAATTGTGCTCAAAGAAGAGGTTGCTTTTTTGGAAGATAGAAACTCCATTGCCACAATCGCAACGGGCAGCTTAAGACGAAAAGCACAATGGTTGGCTCGGTATAAAAACCATAGCATTGCTCCTTTAAGAGGCAATGTAAACACGAGGTTGTCTAAGCTCCAGAGTAACAATTGGCTAGGAGCAATTTTTGCCAAGGCAGGCCTTGAGCGAATTGATTTGCTTCCTAAAAATCATAAAGTGCTCGACTGGATGATCCCATCTCCTGCGCAAGGAGCTATTATGATTACAGCCTTAAAAGAAGATGAAGAATCTTTGAAAGCATGTTTTTTGCTTAATCACAAAACAACAGAAATTTGTGTGGAGGTAGAAAGAGCTTTTATGAAAACATTAGAGGGAGGTTGTACGGCTCCAATTGGAGCAAAAGCAACTATAAAGGGTGACTTAATTCATTTTGAAGGAGGTATTTACTCACTTGACGAATCTACAAATGTGCTCATAGAAGAAGAAACTAGCATAGATAATTATAAAACATTTGGACAAAGCCTTGCCAACAAAGTGCTAGGCAATGGAGGCAAAGAATTAATGGCAAAAATACTCAAATCAATAGAAAATGAATAGAACACGAAGGCTTCGCAAAACGCATTCATTACGCAACTTGGTTCGAGAAACGAAGCTACAAGTAGAGGATTTTATTTATCCATTATTCATTGAAGAAGGCAAAAATATAGAAACAGAAATTGTTTCTATGCCGGGAATTAAACGATTTTCGCTAGATCGAATATCCAAAGAATTGGATGAGGTGGTTGCTCTTGATATTCAAGCAGTTTTGCTTTTTGGCATTCCAACGCACAAAGATGCCGAAGGCACAGAAACTTGGAATGAAAAAGGGATTATGCAAGAGGCTATCCGGTTCATAAAAAAGAATTATCCGAGCCTCACGGTTATCACCGATGTATGTTTTTGCGAATACACCAATCACGGGCATTGTGGAATTATTTTCGATAACGATGTTGATAACGACAGCACGTTAACTAACATCCAAAAACAAGTGCTTTCGCACGTTAAAGCGGGTGCCGATATGGTTGCTCCTTCTGGTATGATGGATGGTACCATAGAAGCCATACGGTCTGTTTTAGATGAAAACAATTTTGTCAATACACCAATTATGGCTTACTCAGTAAAATATGCTTCTGCATTTTATGGCCCTTTTAGAGATGCGGCTGATTCTGCCCCAGCTTTTGGAGATAGGCGCACCTATCAAATGGATCCTGCCAACAGAAATGAGGCATTGGTTGAAGCTACGTATGACGATATGGAAGGAGCCGACATTCTAATGGTAAAGCCAGCACTTTCTTATTTAGATATTATCCGTGACTTAAAAAATAGTTTTGATAAACCCATTGCCGCTTATAATGTAAGTGGCGAATATGCCATGGTAAAAGCCGCAGCAGCCAAAGGTTGGATTGACGGAGAACGAATTATGATGGAATCGCTCTTGTCAATGAAAAGAGCAGGGGCTAGTTTAATTATTACGTATTGGGCAAAAGATGCAGCTAGGGTTTTGAAGAAATGAACACGTCACTCAGAGGGCGGAGCCCGTGGAGACTCCTCATTATAAAATGAGATTACTTCAGTCGTACCTCCTTACCATTGACGAGTAAAATAACAATAATGAACACAACAAAATCACAAGAACTATATAAAAGAGGCCAAAGGCACATGGTGGGTGCCGTTAACAGCCCCGTTCGAGCCTTTCAATCGGTGGGTGGAACACCCATTTTTATAGACCACGGGCAAGGCGCCTATGTAACAGACGTTGACGGCAACACTTATGTAGATTTGGTACAGTCGTATGGCCCAATGATTTTAGGTCATGGCCATCCAAAAGTACTGGAAGCGGTGAGCCAAGCAATCACCAAAGGGTTTAGCTTTGGCGCAAGTACGGAGGCCGAAGTTGAGTTGGCTGAAATTATTTGCGATGCCTTTCCTGGCATGGATATGGTACGTTTAGTGAACTCTGGTACTGAGGCTGTTTTTAGTGCTATTCGATTAGCTCGAGCTTTCAAAGGAAAAAATAAGATCATCAAGTTTGATGGATGTTACCACGGCCATGCAGATTCCCTTTTAGTCGCTGCAGGTTCTGGCGTAGCTACCTTGAGCTTACCTGGCAGTAGTGGAGTGCCTGAAGAAGCAGTAAAGAATACTCTAATTGCTACCTATAATAGTCTTGATTCAGTTAAACAACATATAGCAGCAAATGAAGATATTGCAGCTGTTATTATTGAACCCATTGCAGGCAATATGGGGGTGGTTTTGCCCCAAGATAATTTTCTAAAAGATTTAAAAATCCTTTGTGAGCAACACAATATCCTACTCATAATTGATGAAGTAATGACAGGCTTCCGCTCTACTTTTGGTGGAGCGCAAGAGGTGCTTGGCGTTGAAGCAGACATTACGTGTTTGGGAAAGGTGATAGGAGGCGGGTTTCCGGTTGGTGCTTATGGTGCTCGAAGAGAGATTATGGAAATGGTGGCTCCACTTGGGCCAATGTACCAAGCAGGCACTTTATCGGGCAACCCAATAGCCGTAGCTTCTGGTATTGCTACCTTAAAAGCATTAAGGGGAACTAATCCATATCAATTATTTAATGAATTAGGAAAAAACATATCAAATACTCTTTTGGAGGAAGCAAGAAAAAATAAGATTGATTTAACAGTTAACCGATTTGGGGCTATGTTAAATCCATTCTTTAATGCGAATGAAATTAATAATTTCGATGATGCCAAACAGTGTAACACCGACCAGTTCGCTAAATTCTTTTGGTTAATGATGGAAGAAGGTGTGTTTATTCCACCATCTCAATATGAAGCCTGGTTCTTATCAATTGCTATAGGCTCAACTGAACTTGATAAACTAAAAATTGCAATCTCAAACTCATTTAAGAAATTAACTAATCCCTAAATTAATGGCCTTTAACGATACTTTTTTAAAAGCATGTAGAATGGAACCAACCGATCACACACCTGTGTGGTTTATGCGCCAAGCAGGCAGATACCAAGCTGCTTACCAAGAAATTAAAAAGAAGCATAGCATCATTGATATTAGCACAAAACCGGAAGTGTGCTTTGAGGTAACGATGTTGCCTGTGCAACAATTCGATTTAGATGCAGCCATTATCTTCTCTGACATACTAATTCCATTGGGTCCTATGGGTATCAGTTTTGAATATAAATTAGGCTATGGGCCACTTATTCATAATCCAATTAAATCCCAGGCAGATGTTGATAAGCTCAAGGTGATTGATCCAGCTCAAGAACTGGCTTTTACCGGAGAGGCGCATAGTATGCTACGCAAAGAGTTGGACATTCCTTGCATCGGATTTGTGGGAGCTCCTTTCACGTTGGCCAGTTATATGATTGAAGGCGGGCCTTCAAAAAATTACATCAAGGTGAAACAAATGATGTATAACCAGCCCAAAGTATGGCATAATTTACTTGATAAATTAGCCGAGGTAATGGGTAATTACCTCAATTTTCAGATTGAAAGTGGTGCCATGGCCGTTCAGGTATTCGATAGCTGGATTGGCATTTTAGATGAAGCGGATTATAAAGAGTATGTATTGCCGCATATGGAAAAATTAACTGAGATTGTAAAGTCTAAAAACCCTGCAACACCCTTGATTTTATTTGGAGTAAATGCCTCTCACTTGGCTCCTTACTTTAAAAAGCTAAAAGCAGATGTAATTGGCATTGATTGGAAAACCGACTTGATGAAAGCGTGGGAGGCGCTCAACTTTGAAGTAGCTGTACAAGGTAATTTAGACCCAACTTCTCTTTTTGCAGATTGGGAAGTGCTAGAAGCAAAAGCCAAATCAATTTTAGACAGCGTTAAAAATAGACCAGGTTTTATCTTTAATTTGGGGCACGGTATTTTACCAGAAACCCCTGTGGAGAATGTAAAACAATTGGCCAGTTTTGTTAGAAATTATAAGTTGAATTAACCACAAAGTACACGGAGGCTTTGTGAACTTTGCGCCTCATTTGTGTCCTCTGTGGTTAAAAAATAGATATGAATTCAGCCCTTATCCAAAAGTATAATGTTCCAGGTCCTCGTTACACGAGTTACCCCACAGTGCCTTTTTGGGACAAAGAAGGAATTGCCCAAACCGATTGGGAACAAACGGTAATTCGTGCTTTTAATGAAAGTAACGACTCCGAAGGAATAAGCCTCTACATTCATTTGCCTTATTGTGAGAGTATGTGCACGTTTTGCGCTTGCCATAAGCATATTACCAAACGACATGAGGTGGAAGACCCATACATTTCAACCGTGTTAAAGGAATGGAACTTATATGTGGATTTATTACCTGAACGCCCACGAATAAAGGAAATACACTTAGGGGGAGGAACGCCCACATTCTTCTCTCCAGCCAATTTGAAGGAATTAATCAATGGTATTTTTAAAACAGCAGACCGCTGTGAAGAATACGAGTTTAGTTTTGAAGGCCACCCGAATAATACCACTAAAGAACATTTACAAGCACTCTACGAAGTAGGCTTTAGAAGGTGCAGTTTTGGTATTCAAGATTATGACCCCATTGTGCAAAAAGCAGTTAACCGAGTGCAATCGTTTGAGGCTGTAAAAACAGTGACCGAAACGGCTCGTGCCATTGGCTACACCTCTGTGAGCCATGATTTAATCTTTGGCTTACCTTTTCAACACGATAGCAGCATACGTGACACTATTGCTAAAACAATTGAGCTTATGCCTGATCGAATTGCCTATTACAGCTATGCACATGTGCCTTGGATTAAGGGTGTTGGTCAACGAGGGTTTGATGAAAATGATTTGCCAAAAGATGACGAAAAACGCCATTTATATGAGCTCGGGAAACAATTGTTTTTTGATAATGGCTATGTAGAAATAGGAATGGATCATTTTGCTTTGCCTTCCGATTCGCTTTATAAAGCGATGAAAAGTAAAAAGCTTCACCGAAATTTTATGGGCTATTCTGCTGGTAAAACCAAGCTAATGATTGGCTTAGGGGCTTCTTCCATCAGCGACTCGTGGTACAGTTTTGCTCAAAATGAAAAGAACATTGTGGATTATACCAATGTGGTAAACGAAGGCCGTATCCCCATTTTTCGTGGGCATTTACTTACCCAAACCGACCTGATTGTGCGGCAGCATATTTTAAATTTAATGTGCCAGTTAGAAACAAGTTGGAAAAACCCCTCTCACTATTTTGATAATTTGGAGGATAGCCTTGCTAGGCTTAAAGAAATGGAGTCTGATGGCCTGTTAACGCTTGGAGAAAAGAGCATTAAAGTATCTGAAGAAGGAAGAATGTACATTCGCAATGTATGCATGGCACTCGACAGAAGGCTGATTGATAATAAACCTGAAACTAGAATATTTTCGATGACGGTTTAATAAGAGTTCGGCACTCCCCCCCATCCCCGTTTTCAGGGATAGTATTTTCACGGTTTTTAGGTCAGTTTTTCTTTCAATAAAACGCCATCTTTGTACTACCTTAAACCTGAAATATGCAATAGAATTTCTATTAGGCCTTTAACTCACTTCAAATCAGTCGCTTTGCTTTGTTTGTGTTCTCACCATAGCGGTGCTATGCTTTCGAATCCAAACTGCCTGATTTATTGTGACTTAAAGCCTCATCACGAATCCTATCGCATAATTCGGGTTAAACTATCTTAAACCCAACTTTTTCTAAGTCGGCCCAGAAACTGGGGTAAGACTTATTAACAACTTCGGGGCTCTCAATAGTAACTGAGGGCATAATGCAAGCCAAAGGTGCAAAAGCCATAGCCATTCGATGGTCGTGATAGGTGTTTATGAATACTTCCGTTTCCATCCAATTTCCGCTAGGTGGCACAACAGTCCATTTCTCACCCTCTTCCACAAAGTCGGCACCAAATTTTTGGAGCTCTTGTTGAATGGCCAACACCCGATCAGTTTCTTTGATTTTTAAAGTATGGAGGCCAGTGAATACACAGCTATGTTCCAATGCAGCACATATAACCGCAAAAGTCTGAGCTAAATCAGGGTTATTTATAAAATCGATAGATGCTGGCAAATGAGCCTCCTGTTTGGTTAGTAAAGCTCCATTTTCACCAAAAGTGGTTTTTACACCAAAAGGCAGCATCAATTGTGCTAAAGCACTATCACCTTGAAGGGAATCAGCCCGATAACCTGTTAGTTCAAGCTGTTCAGCTCCAGAAAGCGCAAAAATGCTATACCAATAACTGGCACTGCTCCAGTCAGGCTCAACAGTAAATTTCTTAAAAGTATAAGTGCTGGGTTTAACTTTATACCTGTGACCTTCTATTTCAACCTCCACACCAAAATGTTTCATCAACTCAATGGTCATAAGTAAATAAGGCCGACTTGTAGCTCCATTTTTAACGTTAAGAATGAGTCCTTTTTCTAATGTAGGAGCCAGCATTAATAAAGCAGATAAATACTGGCTACTGATAGAGCCATCAATCGAAACTGAGTTTGACAGTTGTGAATTAAACCTGACAATTTTATGCGGAGGGTATCCATCCTTATTTAAGTACTCAATTAGTACACCAAGTGTTTGTAGTGCATCAACAAGTAACTTAATAGGGCGTTCCTGCATTCTTGCAGTACCAGTCATCACCTTTTGCTGATTAGTGAGTGCAAAATAGGTTGTTAAAAAACGCATCACGGTACCGGCATCCATTACATCAATTTCAGTTTCACTTGAGTTAATTAATGAGCTCATTAATTGAGTATCTCTGGCAGACGACAAGTTTTTTATTTCTCCTGATCTAACGCACAAGGCATTAATTAGCAATGCCCTATTGCTCTCACTTTTAGAGCCTGGAATTTGAACCTTTCCTAAATCGCTAGATTTTTTTTGGTACGATATATGTATTTCTTTTTTCAAGCGTTATAAAATTTGTGCAAACCTAAAGATTACTTGAATCTTTATAGAATTATTTACGTATATTATATTGAACCTTTTTAGGTTTAAATTGTGTTATAACATTAACTAAATTAAAGATATGTCTTCAACAAAAACAAAACTCACCCTAGGACTATTGGCAGGAGCAGCAATGGCAGCTTTTGCAGTTAGCAAGGTCGGCCAAAACTCGATTAAACAATTAGCTGAAAGAACTGCTAACTTGCGCAACTCTCTTGATAAACAATTGAGCGATTTGCAAATTTTTAAAAGAACCGACAATAGGTTTATTTAGCATTATAAAATTCTAAAGCTTCTTCTACTTCTTTTTTTGTTAATTCAACGGAGTGTTTTGCTAGGCCAATCTCCCTTAGTAGAGCCGCTTGTATTTTTGAGTCTGTATTTTTTTTGTCTTGTTCTAAATTGTTTAAAATTTCTTTCATTCCGTTTTCAGGAATTTCTTTTCTTTCAAAATAAGAGTCTACAATATGTATGAGGCGGTTTTTATCTTCTGTGCTAAAACCTGTATGCCTTTCCGATAAATGAGCTTCGGCAATCATACCAATAGCTACGGCTTCGCCATGTAAAATAGGAATACCATTATTTAAAAAGTATGTCTCTACTGCATGCCCAACGGTATGGCCAAAATTTAAGAACTTTCGTTCATTTTTCTCAAGAGGGTCAGCCGATACAATTTTGCTTTTTATTTTCACTGATTGAGTGATAAAAGCAAGCCAATTGGTATTACTAATATCCAGTTTAGCTAGAGTTTGCAGGTGCTCTTTATCTTGAATAAAGCCATGTTTTAGCATTTCGGAAAATCCGGATCTTAGCTGATCTAGTGGAAGCGTTACTAAAAACACAGGGTCTATAATAACCTTTACAGGCAACTTAAATAGGCCTATATGGTTTTTAAATCCATTAAAATCGATGCCCAGTTTTCCACCCACACTTGCATCAACTTGTGATAGTAAGGTAGTAGGGATATTTACAAAATCAATGCCTCGTTTGTATGTGCTAGCGCAAAACCCACCCATATCTCCAATTACGCCTCCTCCTAAATTAATTAACAGTGCGTTTCTATCAGCACTTTCATCGGTGAGCACTTGCCATATGTGAGCACATGTTTCTAAGGTTTTATTTTGCTCTCCATATTTAATAGAGATTAACGTGGTTTTATCTAAGCCATTTTCAAAAATCGGAAGGCAATATTTCTGCGTATTGTCATCTACTAAAACAAACACAGAAGAATACGTGTTTTCTTTTAAAAATGAAGCCAAATGATTTTTAACGTTTTTAGTAATTTCAATATAATCAGGCAAATCTATAGGCATTCTATTCGTTTTTCAAATGATTTTTCAAAGGTAGTGTTATTGTATTTAAATAAGTTTTCCTCTTAGAATAAACTACCAAACCTGCCTTATATTTGCCCTATAAACCAAGTATTATGAGTAGTATTTCAAGCGATTCTTTTGAAAACACAGAGAAGGCTTTTGTGGCAAAATCTAACTGGCAGCTTAAAAAGGCATATTGGCTTTTTAAGATAGTTAACAATAATATGATAGCTAAAATAAGCACGAGAACAGCCAACCTTTCTCTAAAAATGCATCTTCCCGTAAAAGGATTAATTAAAAATACGGTATTTCAACATTTCTGTGGAGGCGAAAGCATTGAGGAAAGTCAGCAAACTGTTCAATTATTATCTAAATATAACGTAGGTGCTATTTTAGATTATTCTGTTGAAGGTAAGGATGCCGAAGAGGCTTTTGATGCCACAATGATGGAAACTCTGAGAACTATTGAAAATGCAAAAGAGAAAGAGGAGATTCCTTATTGTGTTTTTAAACCAACAGGTGTGGGTTCTGCCATATTAATGGAAAGAATTCAATTGAAAGAAGAACTTTCTGAAGAGGAAAAGAAGGCCTCTGAAAAAATCAAGAACCGATATTTGGTCATTTCGCAAGCCGCCTATGATAATAACGTGAAATTATTAATTGATGCGGAAGACTCTTGGTATCAAGAGACAATTGACGACTTAGTGTATGAGATGATGAGGAAGTTTAATAAAGAACGATCCATTATTTTTAACACTTACCAGATGTACCGTTGGGCAAGTTTACAGCACATTAAAGAGGCCCATAAACGAGCAGAGACCAATGGCTTTATACTTGGTGCTAAACTTGTGCGAGGAGCCTATATGGAAAATGAAAGAGAACGTGCAAGCGTTAAGGGCTATGAGGATCCTATTTGCTCTGATAAACTTGCTACTGATAAAAGTTATAACGATGGTCTTAAATATTGCATTGAAAATATTGATTTAATAGAACTATTTAGTGGGTCTCATAACGAGCGCTCTAATTTATATTTAACTGAGCTAATGAAAAAACATAACTTAGTAAAGGATGATAAACGAGTCTTTTTTGCTCAGCTTTATGGTATGAGTGATAATATTTCATTTGTATTGGCGGATTTGGGCTATAACGTGGCTAAATATGTGCCCTATGGGCCTGTAAAGTTTGTAATGCCCTACCTTATTAGGCGAGCAGAGGAAAATACCTCTGTAGCTGGCCAAAGCAGCAGGGAGTTAAAACTTCTTAAAATGGAAATAGAGCGGAGGAAGCAACGTTGAATTCGTTTAAATAAAAAAGATACAATTAATCTATAAAATGCAGGTACATTTGTGCTTTTAAAACAACATATGAACAAATTTTTATCTATTATAATTATATTTTCAGCCTCAGCTGTTTATGGTCAAAAAGTAAAATCAATAACAAATTTTACCAGTTGGTCAATCAATGTGAAACCACGTGTTAAACTTGACGATTCTAAGAAAATTACAGCTGCAACTATTAAAACACCTATAATTCCCCTATCCGCGAATGATTTAAGAAAATTCAAGATGAATACCTTGCTTGATGACAATGGTAGAAAAACGAAGTATTTTGAAAAAATAATCAATGATACTTTAAATGCCTGGGCAGGAAAATATCTTGTATTGCAAGGTGGAAATTTTAAAGCAAAGGGAGCGGACGATTTTGCTAACTTAAAAATTTTACTTACAACAAGTGAATATAATATTAAAAATGTAAATTTTGATTTGGACTATTCTGACTCGGAAAGTGTAGTTTGTATTATCGATGTTTCGGGGACAGTATTAGTAAAAAGTACGCTTGGAGATGTATATTTAGATGCACCGGTAAAATTTAAGATAGATCATTTTGAAGGGAAGGATTCAAACCAACTGAAATTAAGCGATCTTGGCGCGAAGTATTCGTCAGATAAAAAAAGTGTTGAAAAGAAAAGAGAGATGCTTATGAAAAAAATGGATAAGTATGAATCATATGTGCTTAAAGATTTGGTAATTGAAACACAGGAACTACTAAGAATGAGTTTTTTCAGTTCTAGGGTAGATTATAATGTTGCAATATTTGGCATAAAAGATAAGAAGTACGCATCAATAAATTTAACGGCTGAAAAAGTTAGCAAAGAGATAAAACTATTATCAAGCCTATCTAAAAAGAAAAGGAAAACATTAGAACAAATTAGACCAAGTTTGGTTTCAGCAGTTAACGATTGGATAGCAGCAGCAGAGGATACAGAAAATATTGAAATTCAAAAATTTTTTTATGCAAATATTTCCTTAGTTTCCGCAATTTTAGAAGATTTTGAGTCCACTAAAATGTATTTTGATAAAATTCCTGAAGCCAAGAATATTTCTACAAGTGGAATAGTTTCAAACACATTTAAATATTACGTAAAAATTCTTTTTGATGTATTGGAAACGAAAGAAAAATACGGTTCATTCACTGAAACATTTGAATACTAAATATTGACAAGGCCGCGTCTAGTCAAACGATTCGCTACGATTCATATACTTATAGCATATTCCTAATTTACCCTTATTTTTTTCATAGGTGGGATGGCAGCAGGAATGCTGTACTTTATGTACGATGGGTACCTAAGAATACATCAGTTGCGAGAAAAAGTAGTAGAGTCTTGAAGCTATTTGAGAAGGAAATGGAAAGTATAAAAAGACACAAAATGCCATTAACTAAATAAGGAATAACCAACAATCAATTCCTTATTCTTCCTTATTTTTGCAGCCCAATAATATCGGGTTACAAATTTTTAGAATATGCAATTAAGCGAGCAAGAATTAGTACGTAGAAGTGCTAAACAGCAACTTGAACAATTAGGAATCAATCCTTACCCATCGGAGTTATACCCTGTAACACATTATGCAAGTGATATTAAGCAAGTCTTTGATGAGTCTAAGGCAGATGAATTCAAGGAAGTTACCTTAGCGGGCCGTTTAATGAGCCGTAGAATTATGGGTTCTGCTTCATTTGCTGAATTGCAAGACTCTAGTGGCCGTATTCAGTTTTATGTGCGTAGAGATGACATTTGTGGGAGTGAAGAAAAAACCTTATACAATACCGTATTTAAAAAACTGCTTGATATAGGAGATATTATTGGGATCAAAGGATTTGTATTTAAAACGCAAGTAGGAGAGACTTCTGTACACGTTACAGAACTTAAAGTACTAACTAAATCGTTAAAACCGCTGCCTATTGTAAAGGAGTCTACCGATGAGGAAGGTAATAAACAATTGCACGATGCATTCACCGATCCTGAAATGCGTTACCGTCAGCGGTACGTGGATATGATTGTGAACCCTGAAGTTCGCGAAATTTTTAAGCAACGCACTAAAGTGGTGAACACCATGCGTAACTTCCTTGCTGATAAAGATTACTTAGAAGTTGAAACACCTATTCTTCAACCTTTGTATGGTGGTGCTGCTGCTAGGCCTTTTAAAACACATCATAACACCTTAGATATGACGTTATATCTAAGAATTGCGAACGAGCTTTACCTTAAAAGGCTAATTGTGGGTGGTTACGATGGTGTTTTTGAGTTTTCGAAAGATTTTAGAAACGAAGGAATGTCAAGGTTTCATAATCCTGAGTTTACACAAGTTGAGCTTTATGTGGCCTATAAAGATTATAACTGGATGATGAACTTGGTGGAAGAAATGATTGAGCGTGTAGCGCTTGAATTACACGGAACCACCAAAGTACAAGTAGGAGAAAATATAATCAATTTTAAACGACCTTGGAAACGATACACGATGTTTGAGGCCATTGAGCATTTTACAGGTATTGATATTTCTACAATGGATGAAAGTGAGCTTAGAACAACAGCTACAAAACTACATGTGCCTATTGATGAGTCGATGGGGAAAGGAAAATTGATAGATGAAATTTTTGGAGAAAATTGTGAGGCACAATTAATTCAACCCACTTTTATAACCGACTACCCAGTAGAAATGTCGCCTTTGGCCAAAAAGCATAGAGACAAAGAAGGACTGGTAGAACGGTTTGAAGCCATTGCAAACGGCAAAGAAATTTGTAATGCATTCTCAGAATTAAACGATCCAATAGATCAGCGAGCTCGATTTGAAGAGCAGTTAGAGTTAGGTAAACGAGGTGATGATGAAGCCATGGTACTTGACGAAGATTTTCTTCGTGCTATTGAATATGGGATGCCTCCAACTGCCGGTTTAGGTATTGGAATTGATCGCCTTTCTATGATTATGACAAATTCTAACTCCATCCAAGATGTGCTTTTCTTCCCACAAATGAAACCGGAGAAAAAGCAAACAGTAGTTTTAACTGATGACGAAAAGTTGGTCTTTGATATTCTTCAAAAGCAAAATAAAATTGATTTAAACGAACTCAAAGAATCAACTGGCTTAAGTAATAAAAAATGGGATAAGGCTATTAAAGGACTAACAGGCAGCAAGTTGGCAAAAGTGATAAAAACAGATACTTCTTTAGAAGTAGAATTAGTCTAAACTGGCCTAGGTTACTAAAATCCGAAACTATCAGTAGAGTTTCTTTTCTTAGAAAGCTTTAAATCTTGTAGAAGAGAAGATTTGGCTTTAATGGTAAAATTATACGATTGATATCTACCAAAAGGAACCCAGCTCAAAGTCATATCCCAGCAGTGCAAATCTCTTACAACATTAAATCGAGCCTCAGTAAATTTTTTGTTTTCAAAATCATAACCAGACTGATACGTTAGTTTCCATTTATCTGTAATACTAATATCTCCATTGAAACGAAGCGACTGGGTCACTTTACCTTCATCAAATCCATTACGGGTAAAGTTTACATTATAAGTTAGCCTAATGCTCCAAGGAATATTAAAATCGACATACAAGTCTGGGTTGGCAATAAACTCATTTAATTCAGCTTCTTCTTTAGCAGAATTAGTGTTAATATTATCCGTTCCCTGGCCCATATTTCTGCTAGAACTAGACTTCGACCCTCCTCTTTTGCTCCCTTGAAAACCCGTATTCATAGCAATGTTAAATTTCGAAAATTGACCTAATCCTTGGCCGTTTGCCCAGGTGAACTGGTCGAGCTTAACTTGGTACACCTTTTGGTTCTCCCCACCTTCATCTATTATACTATCGAGCTGGTACACATAAGGGTCTATAGTGCCATTAAAATTAATGCTTAGGCCGGTTGTTTTAATGGATTCACTTAGTTCTTTATTCTTTAGTAAATCGGCAGTTGCTCTAATCGAAATATTAGAAAGCTTAAATTGCTCGGCAGCCAGGTTATAGCTCGTACTCATCCCAAAATTTCTGAGCAAAGCAATTTTATTAGCTTGGTCTGTTGTATCCTTTCTGCTTTTATATTTCATTTCTAAGGTATTGGTAATACTTAACGAAATACTTGAACTTTCACCTACACCGGGCCCTTGCCCATACACAAAACCTGAATATCTTGAAAATTGCCTAGTAGCTCCTGTGCTATCAACTTGTACTGTTTGATAATAATCAAATTTTTCATCTCCAAAATCTGGGCGGTAAGAGTATGAAATTGACGGAGTCATCATATGTCGAATAGCCTTAATACCATATTCCCTATCAAAGAGGACAGTACCATATATCCGTGTATTTAGCGATGCACTTGTACTATAAGACCGAATAGCGTTAAACCCTTTTATCGTATCAATTTCAACTTCTTTTATTTGTTCATTATAGCTATAGTCTAATTTCTTAAAATACCATATTTCATCATAGTTCAAAGAAGGACTTATGGTAAAATGCTTTAGCAATTTAAACGAAGCGGACAAGGGGATATTATGTTTTACACCATTTGACCCTTGACTCAGTAGAAAAGGGATAGTTTCGGAATTTATATCGAATATAGAATCTACAGAAGTTTGCTCTCCTGGCAGCAGGAGATTTCCTTCATCGTCAAAAATATCTTCTGTTGTAACTGGCACTGTTAAGCGGTTGGTAGCCTTATTAGTTGCCTTTAAAGCATATCTAAAAACGATTTTCTCATACCATTTATTGCCTGAGCTTCCTTTGCCCTTAAATGGATAGATATTTTGCACATTAAAGGTTAAATCAGGCAGTAATAAATCTGCCTGTTTTGTATTTAAATTTTGATTATACCGGCCGCTAATACCCATGCTAAAAGGAGTGCCTGCAAATGTTTTGGAATAATTTACAGTAGAACTTAAGGTGGCTCTTATTTGATCGTTCTGGTTATTTAGCTGGTTGTTTTTATTATAAGAGTTGGTTGCATAATTAATATTGGCACTAAACCTACCAGTTCCTTTGGATACCGGAGTATGCGACCACACTAACCTAAAATCATTTGATATATCATCTTCAAGTGTTGCTTCATTTTCTTGCTTAAATTTAGAAAATGTTGCCCCAAAGTTGCCACGAAATTTATAACGTACATTATAAGTGGACTTTGCTCTTATCGCCCAGCCTCCTCTGGTATACAAATCACCAGTTAAATCCAAGTTAATATAATCGCTAATGGCAAAATAATACCCCCCATTTTTTAAGTAAAACCCTCTAACCGTTTCTTCTCCAAAGTCAGGAAAAATGACTCCAGAAGTTCTGCTTTGCTGATCTGGAAACATACCAAAGGCAAACCCTAGAGGAGTAGGCACATCATTAATAATCATATTAAAAGGGCCCGCTATCATTTCCTTATTAGGAATTATCTTTACTTTTCTAGCTTTAATACTATAATGTGGGTGTTCTAAATTACACGTAGTGTATAAGGTAGTTTGGTTAAATAGTTCACCATTCGCATTTTTAAAAACTTTATCAGCATGAATAAAGGCATCGCCTTGGGTAGTTACCAGCCCAGTAATTGACGCTTTTTCGGTTTTGAAATTATACTTAATTTCATTCGTTTGATACTCTTCGCTTCCGTTTTTAAAGAGAGGCTTTCCTTGCACTTTCCCTGTTGAGTCTGCCACACCATTGGCTTGCATATAGTTTTCCTCCCAATTAATTGTTATTTCTTGAGCATCTAATTGTATAGGATTATAATCAATAATTCCACTTCCATAAATTTTTACATTTTTGGTAAACATGTTTATAGTTATTGAATCTTCCGCATTATAAATAACGGTGGTTTTAATATCGCCCGGAGGTAATTTCGCAACAGAATCTACTTTCGCTCTTAAACTTGAATCGGAACTTAATAATGGAATAGAATCTAAACTTGCCATTAGTGCGGAGTCCATTTCCTGAAGAAAGGTAGAATCTGAAGATAATAATTTTGCTGAATCTTGAACAAAAACTGCAATAGAATCTATTCTAGTTGGTATCTTTAAGACAGAACTATCAGGAGATACTTGAGAGTTGGCTTGAATATTGAGGAATAAGAGTAGAAAAGCCGATAAAATAAGGGGTTTAAATAAGGTGAAGTTGTTCAATTTATTGTGCGTATCCTTCTGATTCTCGGTTTTTTTTAGAAATTTGTGTAAAGATATTTCATTAACGTTGAACATTGGTAGTATGTCAAAATATTTTAGCATCATAGCCCTCTCGGCAATAACCGTGCTAACATCCTTTAGTACGCTAAATAAACCACTTAATAAGATAGATAAAGTGGTTATTGATGCCGGCCATGGAGGTAAAGACCCGGGTACAAGTGGAGATGTATCTAAAGAAAAAGATGTAGCCTTAAAAATTGCGCTAAAACTTGGTAAAACCATAGAAGAGTATTTACCAGATGTTGAAGTAATTTATACTCGAGATGATGATAATTTTGTAGAGTTGGAAGAAAGAGCCTACATTGCCAACAAAAATGGAGCTGATTTATTTATATCCATTCACTGTAATGCGGTTTCAAATAACGCAATTTACGGAACCGAAACCTACGTAATGGGATTGGATAAAGTAGAAGGAAACATGAGGGTGGCCAAAAAAGAAAATTCGGTTATTTTTTTAGAAGAAAACTACGAGGATAAATATGATGGTTTTGATCCTAGTTCACCAGAATCAATGATTTTACTAACTTTAAGCCAGCATGCATACCAAGAAAATAGCTTGAAATTAGCCGCTAGAATTGAAAAGCAATTTAAGGAAAGGGTTGGAAGACGAAGCAGAGGAGTAAAAATGGCTCCATTTTGGGTTTTATGGCGAACTTCCATGCCAAGTGTACTTGTTGAAACTGGTTATTTAACCAACTCAAAAGAAGAGTTAGACTTAAACGACCCCTTAAAACAGGATTATATAGCTTCCGGTATATTTAGGGCATTTAGAGATTATAAAAACGCAATAGACGCATCCAATTAAAAAATATGGCAATATCTAAAGAAGTAAGAGTTGGAGCATTTGCAATATTTGCAATTACCATTTTATACCTAGGCTTTAATTATTTAAAAGGGGTAGATTTTTTATCAAACACAAGTAAGTATTATGTTATTTATGAAGATGTAGCAGGATTAACTAAATCTAACCCTGTAAAAATTAGTGGCTACACAGTTGGTCGAGTATCAAATATCAAATTATTGCAAAATAAAAAGAACAGGGTACTTATAGAGCTGGATATCAATTCTGACATCATTTTAGGAGATACTGCCCTTGCTAAACTAAATTCAGATTTATTAGGAGGTGTTTCCATTATTGTTTTTCCAGGAAATTTAGATAACCCCATAGAACCAGGTGATACCTTAAATTCTCGTATTGACCCTGACCTTACAGAACTTTTTAAAGAAAGTGCACAACCTATATCTGATAACCTTCAAATTACGATGCGTAAACTCAATATTTTGTTAGACGACCTTTCGGGTAGCGGAACGGAATTAAAGAAATCACTAGAGAGTTTTACAAAGCTTTCAAATAATTTAAATGCTAGAATTTACGAGAATAGATCATCCTTAAAAACAACATTGGCAGAGTTTGCTAAACTTTCAAAAAACCTAAATCAAACTGTAGTTAGTTTAAAGCCTACACTCGATAATTTCAAAACCCTTTCCGACTCATTGGCTAACCTTGAACTAAATACCACCTTACAAAGGGTAGATGTTTTATTAGAGCAACTTACTCTTACTGCCCAAATGTTTCAGAACGATAGCAGTACCATTGGTAAATTACTAACCGATGACGCATTGTACGAATCTATGGGTAAGACAATGGCCGATTTAGATACTCTCCTAGTTCATATTAACGAAAACCCCAAGCATTTCTTTGGACCTTTAGGTAAAAGTAAAAAGCAGATAGAAAAAGAAGCCAAAAAACAATAATTCTAACAACAACATGAGTTTAGCTTTTAATAAGAATGAAGATGCAAATAAACTTTTGGTTTCGAATCTTCAAAGCCGATTAGTTACAGTAAAAAAAGGTGGTGGAGAAAAACGCATTGAAAAGCAGCACAAAAAAGGAAAATTAACGGCCCGAGAACGAATAGACTACCTCAGGGATGACGACTCAGAATTTCTCGAAATTGGCGCATTTGCAGGAGATAAGATGTACCCTGAAGTTGGAGGTTGCCCTTCGGCAGGAGTGGTTACGGGCATTGGGTATGTGAGCGGAAAACAATGTGTTATCGTGGCCAATGATGCTACCGTAAAAGCAGGAGCATGGTTTCCTATTACTGCTAAAAAAAACATGCGGGCACAAGAAATTTCGATAGAAAATAAGCTGCCAATCATCTATTTAGTAGATTCCGCAGGTGTTTTTTTACCTATGCAAGACGAAATATTTCCTGATAAAGAGCATTTTGGGAGGCAGTTTAGAAATAATGCTGTAATGTCATCTATGGGTATTATTCAAGTAGCAGCCATTATGGGCAGCTGTGTAGCCGGTGGCGCATATTTGCCTATTATGAGTGATGAGGCTCTAATTGTGGATAAAACAGGCTCTATATTTTTGGCTGGATCATACCTTGTAAAGTCTGCCATTGGAGAAGTAATTGATAACGAAACCTTAGGAGGAGCTACCACTCAATGCGAAATTTCTGGGGTCACCGATAATAAATTTCCTAATGACGAAGCAGCCTTGGACTATATCAAAGATATTTTTTCAAAAAATGGAAAGACGGAGCAGGCTGGATTTAACCGAGTTAAACCGAAAGAACCAAAATTAGATCCCAAGGAAATTTATGGGTTATTCCCATCAGATAGAACCAAACCCTATGAAATGAAAGAAATCATCAATCGGCTGATTGATGATTCTGATTTTAGAGAATACAAAGAAGAATATGGTAAGACTTTAATTTGTGGTACCGCAAGAATAGATGGCTGGGCCATTGGTATTATTGCCAACCAACGCAAGGTAGTTAAAACCAAAAAAGGAGAGATGCAAATGGGCGGGGTTATCTACTCCGATTCGGCAGATAAGGCCGCCAGATTTATTATGAATTGTAACCAACGAAAGATACCCTTACTTTTTTTGCAAGATGTGAGTGGTTTTATGGTAGGCAGCACAGCAGAGCATGGAGGCATTATTAAAGATGGCGCTAAAATGGTAAATGCTATGGCCAATTCAGTAGTTCCTAAATTTACCATTATTATAGGCAACTCCTACGGAGCTGGCAATTATGCTATGTGTGGCAAAGCCTATGACCCACGACTGATTTATTCTTGGCCATCAGCTAAAATGGCAGTTATGAGCGGTGCCGCAGCTGCAAATACCTTATTGCAAATAAAAGTATCTTCTGCCAAAGCTAAAGGAGAGGAACTAACGGAGGAAGAAAAGAACAAACAGTTAGAAAAAATAACCAATCGTTATAACGAGCAACTAAGCCCCTATTATGCAGCAGCCAGGTTATGGGTTGATGGTGTAATAGATCCGCTTGAAACTCGAAAAGTTGTTTCTATGGGCATTGAAGCTGCTAATAATGCTCCTATTAAAAAGCCATTTAATGTAGGTGTAATTCAAACCTAACCGATGGATACTAAAGAACTCAAAGCCTTAGTTTCCCTTTTGGAAGATGATGAACTTCGACCACAAATTGAAGAGAAAATATTTTCAATGGGTAATGAAATCATTCCTTTTTTAGAAGAAGAATGGGGAGCTAGTTTTGATGCCTCTATTCAAGAAAGAATTGAGGAAATAGTTCATACACTTCAATTTCGATTGCTCAAAGAGCGAATGCTCAATTGGAAGACCAATGAGTCTGAAGATTTACTGAAAGGTATGTGGCTGATTGCTACATATCAATACCCCGACCTAAGTTTAGAAAAGATAACTCAAGATTTTGAACAACTGTATTATGAAATATGGCCTAATTTTGAACCAGAAGCACACCCATACGATCAGATAAAAGGTATTAGCAATATTTTATTTAGCAAACTGAGATTTAAAGCCAATACAGCTCATTTTCATTCGCCAGCCAACTCTATGATAAACTCTGTGCTGGAATCTAAAAGAGGCAACCCCATTGCGCTAAGTGTAATTTATATGCTTATTACACAAAAACTTAATATGCCAGTATATGGAGTTAATTTACCTAACTTCTTTATTATTACCTATAACGATACTGATAAAAACTTACAGTTCTATGTTAATGCTTTTAACCGAGGATTAATTTTTACAAAGCAAGACATAGATCATTATTTGGGACAAGTTAATATTAATCCACACCCCAAGTTTTACACACCTTGCACACATATTGATATTATTACCCGTGTGCTTCGCAATCTTATTGTCAGTTTCGAAAAACTGAATGAACACCATAAAGCAGATGAAGTAAAGCAATTATTGGGGTTATTTGATGCTTAGTAAGTAGCTGATAAAATATCAATCTTCTTTTAAGTTAGCACTTCAAATGGTAATTTTAAATGTTTACAAGTAATTACAAACGTTTACAAACGCAACATGCCGTATAGCGACATGTTGTGTACAATGCTTTTTAATTTGCGGCTCTTCCACTTTCAAAGCGCAACTTTCTTGGCGTATAAACGGACACGTAAAATCCAAGTTTATTGCAACCTCAAAAGTTTATTGCGCTGAACTTTACCT
>JAKISE010000102.1 GCA_021648745.1 Cyclobacteriaceae bacterium | reverse complement strand
TTTAATTAGTGCAATATATAGCTTTTATTGTCCTGATTGTAGCGAAGTAATAGCCCGAAGATTAAATTTTAATACCTATATAACTCGCTCATTATCAGTCTTGCTTATAAAATCTGAATTGCTGACAAAATGCAGCTCTTTTTCAAACGATTCTGATATTAAGAATTATCAATCAGATTTGATTAAGCAGAAGATATTATCTGAATATGTGGATGAAGTATTATTGCTTATTAAGAACAGAGATAAGTTAAATAATATCAAACAGGCATTTTTAGCGCAAAAGAAAAGTTTGTGCAAGGAGATAATTGATTTTTTAAAGCATGATTGGATGGAGGATGAGCTAGTATATTACAATGATGTTAATAACATGAAAATTCATTCTATTGAAGTTAAAAGTTCTCATTTAGAGTTAGATAATGACTATAAACTTCTGTTATTTGAAAATGATGATTCTGGGTTTTTAGAGTCAAAAGCCATCCTTAATTATGAAGTAATAGTAGAGGTTGATGAACAGGGAAGTTGTTGGTATGATGATGAAACTGGTGAATACAATTATAGGGAAAGAGAACACCGTGAAATTAAAAGAAGATTCGAGTTTGTAGCAGGAGTTAATTTCAATTTTAATAAAAGAGGGGATGTGTTAATGAGTTTTGATGATATTGTATCTCAATTTTTATAGCCAGTTTATCACCCCCTTGTTGGTGTTGTTTTACCAACAACTTCTTCAATAATACCCAACTGGTTTAACTGCACTCATCCTACCTGTGTTCATAGTTTTTTTTGCTAACAGCCACCCTAAGAGCCTTCATACCAAAGTGCCTTGTGAATTTAAGGTAGCATTTTTAATTTGGATGATTTGCCCCAATATACTTATGGCAATTTCATTGGGCGTTTTACTGTTAATAGGCAACCCGATAGGAGCGTGTACCTTTTCTAATCTTTTATTGGAAATTCCTTCCTCTATTAGTTCTTTAAAAAGAGTATCTATTTTGGCTTGGCTGCCCATCATACCCAAGTATTTATAATTGCCTTTAAGTAAGCTTTTTAGAATGATTTTGTCTGTCTTAAAGCCAAATGACATAATTACAACATAGGTTTGAGCTCCATTAGGCACATTTTCTTTAATAGAGCTGTATTCTTCTAAATAAACTGTTTTAGCACAGTTATTTTGTTCCATTGTGTTTAAACGCGAGCGGTTATCGTACACAATTACATTAAAATTAATCTCTTTGGCAAATTTTGAAAGAGCTAAGCTTACATGCCCACCACCTATAATATGTAGTTCAGGTGATTTATTCAGGTCTTCTTTCACTACCCAATTGGATGGACTTGAAATTTCTGATTCAAATTTTTGAGTAAGCGAGGAACTTTTTTCAAATTGGAGATTTTTTTCATTAGCAATGAGTATTCCTTTGGTTGAAGTAGTGATGGTCTTTGCAAATTCAATATCAGCACTACTGAGTTGGTAAAAGGCAATAATTTGCTCGCCAGAGCATATCATTCCTGATTTATCTTTCGCAACACTATCCTTATGAATTTGCTTTTTGATAAATGGTGCAAAATCGCGAATTAGTAAATTATGTTTACATAATTCAATAAGCTTATGCTCCATAAAGCCTCCACCAATAGACCCTACCATTTCATGCTGTTCATTAATAGCCATTTTAAAGCCTGCTCTTCCAGGGCTGCTGCCTTTACTGTCGATAACATAGAGGAATATTGCCTTTTGGTCAAGGTTAAGCCATTCGAGTATGTTAGACCAGATCATTTGGCATAGGAAGTTTATTCAAATTAAGTATCAATGTGATTTTTTTAGATTTATATTTATTTTTTAAAATAAGTACTTTAATCCAACACCCCCTACATGATCTCTATTTTTATTATTGTCGCTTTAGTACTTTCGGGCATTATAGTTTATCTACTTACAAGGAAGATAGATAAGCTCAGTACTGAATTAGCTCCAATTAAAGATATTACTGAGCATAGTTTAACTCTTAAAGACCGGCTAATTTTAACAAGGCAGATTAGGCAAATCATTATGATTTCGACTTCTGTTGCGGTTATTGGGTTTACCGTTTACTTTTTAATTGCAGGTACGCCCATGCAGGGCTTTGTAATGGAGTGGTTAAACCTGCTCGTAAGATGGGTGCATGTGGTTGCCGGCATTATGTGGATAGGTGCTTCCTTTTATTTCATTTTTCTTGAAAACAATCTTAACCGAACAGATGCAGTAAGAGATGAACTGGCAGGCAACCTTTGGGCAATTCATGGAGGAGGATTTTATTTTCTCGAAAAGTACAAGGTTGCTCCTAAAGAATTGCCAAAGAATCTGCATTGGTTTAAATACGAAGCCTACTTTACATGGTTGTCTGGGTTTACCCTGTTAACGGTGGTCTATTATATGGATGCAAAATCATTCTTGATTGATCCTCAAACTGCCAATATTTCTGTAGCATTAGCGATAACCATAGGTATCTCAACCTTAATTATCGGTTGGTTGGTGTATGATGGTATGTGTAAGTCACCACTGGTTAAAAACATTAAGTTATTTAGCTTAATTGGATTTGTTTTGTTGGTAGGTGTTAGTTTTTTACTTACACAGGTATTTACCAGCAGAGCTGCTTATATTCATATTGGGGCATTAATAGGCACTATAATGGCGGCCAATGTTTATTTCATCATTATTCCATCGCAAAAGGCGTTGGTTAGGGCTGCAATGTTAGGTAAACCTTTAGATCCTACGTTGGGTCAAAAAGCCGGTCAACGATCCTTGCATAATAATTACCTTACATTACCGGTCATATTTATTATGATTAGCAATCATTTCCCCAGTACCTATGGGCATGCCTATAATTGGATAATTTTAATGGTAATTACATTAGCCAGTGCAGGCATTAAGCATTATTGGAACTTAATCGAACGAGGAGAGCGCACCAAGTATATTCTTCCGGTATCAGTCATAGCTCTGCTATCTTTAGTGATGGTAACTTCTCCTTTAATGGATAAATTAGACAAGGATGTAGCACCTGTTTCTTTTCAGGAAGTGCAAACTATTATAAATGCACGATGTATTCAATGCCATTCAGTAGTTACAACGGATGATCAATGGACGATTGCACCTAATAATATTGTTTTCGATACGCCTAATCAGATTAAAGCCATGGCAGATCGAATGATGATAAGAGTGAGCACCAATACAATGCCACTAGGCAATAAAACCAATATGACCAATGAGGAACGTGAGGTGCTAAAAATCTGGATATTGCAAGGAGCCAAAATCAACTAATTGTATGATCGGATTACACAGTAAGCGAGTTTTAGTTGGCAAAGAACTAGTTGAGGCAACCATTTTATTACTAGATGGTAAGATAAAAGATATTGTTTTCGGTAATGTCAAGCCGTATGATTTTCCTATTGATGATGTTGGAAATTCAGTAATTATGCCCGGTTTAATAGACTCGCATGTGCATATAAACGAGCCCGGAAGAACCGAGTGGGAGGGATTTGATACCGCTACAAAAGCTGCTGCTGCTGGAGGCATTACCACTTTGGTGGAGATGCCTTTGAATGCTAACCCTGTTACAACCACGAAAGAAGCATTTGCCAAAAAACTAGCAGCTACCCAAGGTAAGCTTCACGTAAACTGCGGATTTTGGGGTGGAATTGTTCCTGCAAATATTGATGAGCTAGATGCCCTTATTGAAAGTGGCGTTTTAGGAATTAAGGCGTTTCTTACTCATTCAGGCATTGATGAATTTCCGAATGTAGAGGAACATGATTTAAAAAAGGGCTTACCAATTCTAAAGAAGCATCGGGTTCCACTTTTGGTGCATGCCGAAATCGAGTCGCCACATAATGACCAACATTTATTAGAAGATAATCCCACTAGTTATCAAGCATATCTAAAATCAAGACCAAAAACCTGGGAAGATGAGGCTATAAAACTCATGATTGATTTGTGCGCTGAATTTGAAGCTTCGGTGCACATCGTGCATTTGTCTTCCTCTAATTCTATCAAAGTATTAGCCAAGGCAAAATCTGAGGGTCTGCCTATTTCCGTAGAGACCTGTCCACATTACTTGTACTTTAATGCGGAGGATATTGAAGACCGCAAGACCCAATATAAATGCGCACCACCCATCCGGGAGAAAGCAAATAATGACCTGCTATGGAAGGCTTTAAAAGAGGGGCTATTTAGTTTTATTGTGTCGGATCATTCTCCTGCACTTCCAGAAATTAAAGAATTGGACTCGGGTAATTTTAAGAAAGCTTGGGGTGGGATTGCTGGTTTGCAATTTAACTTGCCTGCTTTTTGGACTAAAGCAAAAACAAAAGAGGTTAGTATTCTTGAAACATCGAAGTTAATGAGTTTAAATGTGGCCAAATTTTTAAAAATTGACCATAGAAAGGGTAAAATTGCAAAAGGATATGATGCCGATTTAATGGTTTGGGATCCTGAAGATGTTTTTGAAGTAACCAAAAACATTATTCAATTTAAACATAAGGTTACTCCATACGAAGGATGTAAGCTATCTGGTGTAGTAAAAAAGACATTTGTGAGAGGGCATAAAGTATATGATAATGGCAAGTTTTACGAATTGTCGAAAGGAAAAGTATTGAAAAGAAATGAGTAACAGTAAAGAACCATCATTCACTAATTTAATTGATTTAGCTTCTGAAAAGCTAGGCGGTAAAGCCCTTGCTTGTTCCGATGATTTTTTTGCGCCCATGCACAATTTGTTAAAGCCCGGAAGAGGCATTTTTATCGTTGATAAATACACCGAAAACGGCAAGTGGATGGATGGCTGGGAGTCGAGGAGGAAGCGTACAGAAGGGCATGATTGGTGCATTATTAAATTAGGAGCTACAGGCATTATCCGAGGGGTAGATGTTGATACCAACCACTTTTTAGGAAATCATCCCCCTCATTGCTCGATTGAAGCTTGCTATAGTGAGGACGATGATTTGAACGCAATGAAATGGACTGAAATTCTACCTAAATCACCACTTGAGCCTGACAGTCAGCACTTTTTTGATATTACCAATGCCCATAAGTTTACACATTTAAAGCTGCATATTTATCCTGATGGGGGAGTAGCCCGGTTAAAAGTGTATGGCGAAGTAGTAAAAGATTGGCAAAAAGATGATAAGACTGTAGTTATTGATTTAGCGGCTGCCGTTAATGGCGGTAAGTCTATTGGGTGCAACGATATGTTTTTTAGCCACATGGATAACCTGATTATGCCAGGTAAAGGGGTAAACATGGGCGATGGTTGGGAAACCAAACGAAATCGTACGCCTAATAATCATGATTGGGTTACCATTCGGTTGGCTCATAAAGGAAAAATTAATAGAATAATGCTTGATACCCATCATTTTAAAGGTAATTACCCCGATAGCTGTTTGATAGAGGGGTGTGTAGCTACTGACGATTCAATCATTGAGAATCAAAATTGGAAATTGCTACTGCCACTAGCTAAACTGCAAGCTCATAAAGAGCATATATTTGAAGATAAAATTGAAAATCAAGGCCCATTTACCCATGTTCGGTTGAGCATATTTCCTGATGGGGGAATAAGCAGGCTTCGACTTTTTGGAACGATTGAATAACCTATGACACTTGAAGAATTAAATAACTTGCCTTTTGAGCAACAAACTGCTGAGTTTACCAAATGTTGTGGTGCGCATAATTGGGTAAATAAAATGGTTGCATCAAACCCATATACATCAGCTAATGCACTTTTAGAAACGGCTGATAGCGAATGGTTGAAGTGCACAGAAGAGGATGGCTTGGAGGCTTTTACTCATCACCCTAAAATTGGAGACGTAAAAAGCCTGGCAGCTAAATACGGAAACACCAAAGACTGGGCTAGTAATGAGCAGAAAGAAGTTGAATCCGCTTCTAAAGAAGCCATAAAAAAATTGGCTCATCTGAATAAGGTATATGAAGATAGATTCGGCTTTATTTTTATAGTGTGCGCTACAGGTAAATCTGCAGAAGAAATGCTGGAAATACTGGAATCTCGTCTTGATAATGACTATAACGATGAAGTTAAAATTGCCATGGGCGAGCAGCATAAAATAACTGTATTACGATTAAAAAAACTACTATCATGAGTCAGATTACTACACATGTATTGGATACTGCCTTAGGCAAGCCAGCCGAAGGAATTAAGATTATCTTACAACGACCTAAAGGTGATAACGAATGGGAGGATATCGCCAGTGGAGTAACCAATAGCGATGGCAGGATAGCCCAATTTATGGAGAAAGACCAAGTAATTGCACCAGGTATCTATCGCATGTTTTTTGAAACCAAAGCCTATTTTAAAAAGCTCGGCATCAAAGGTTTTTACCCAGAAGTTCCTGTAATTTTTGAAATAACTGATACAGAACATTACCATATTCCGCTATTATTAAGCCCTTTTGGGTATTCAACTTATAGGGGGAGTTAATAATAACTAATTACCATGAATCAAACCATAACTACGTCTCAAAAAGACGATATACTAAACAAATTAGGCAGGGCCAATAAGAAATTTCAAAAGATTTATCCGGGGGATAAATCTGAAAGACAACCTGTACATACCGTTTATGGTGGTGCTGACCTATTCAAATTTGATTCCGCCCAAAAAATGGGTAAGGTGGCGTTAAATACGCTAACTACCTATGCCCCAAATGCTCAAGTATTTGCAAAAGCAATGGGTTTATCTCCCAAAGAAAACCTTGCAGAAACCGTGTATGCTAAAGTGGTGCAAAAGCTAAAAGAGGAGCCTGTCGAAGATTTTAGAATTGATTTTGAAGATGGCTTTGGAAATCGTTCGTGGGAAGAAGAGGATGCAACCGCAGTAACCGCAGCTCTTGAAGTAGCCAAAGGCATGGAGCAAGGCACGTTACCTCCATTTATTGGCATTCGCATCAAACCATTTACCGAAGATTTAAAAGAACGTGGCTCACGTACGCTTGATATTTTTATATCTACGTTGGCCAACAAAACAGGAGGCAAGCTTCCATCCAACTTTGTGGTTATGTTACCCAAAGTAACTATACCTGAGCAGGTATCAGCCCTCGTGCAGTTTTTTGACTTATTAGAAGCCAATACGGCCCTTTCCTCAGGATCGCTTAAATGCGAAATGATGGTGGAAACCACACAGTCGATGATTGATGCTAAGGGGAAAAACCCGTTGCGAAAGTACGTGAAAGCTAGTAAAGGGCGGATGATTGCCACTGCTTTTGGCACCTACGATTATACGGCTTCTAATAATATTACCGCAAAATACCAAGATATGGGGCATGGAGTATGCGATTTTGCCCATTATGTAATGAAAGTTGCCCTTGGAAGCACAGGACTAAGGCTATCGGACGGGGCAACCAATGTAATGCCGATTGGTCCACATAGGGGAGAAAACCTGACTCAGCAGCAGCAAGACGAAAATACCGAAGTGGTACATCGAACTTGGAAGCAAGCGTACGACCATACCCGCCATTCGCTCTGGAAAGGTCTTTATCAAGGGTGGGATTTGCATCCTGCACAGTTTCCTTCACGCTATGCTGCGGTATATTCCTTCTTTTTAGAAAGTTATGAAGACGCCACCCTCCGGCTTAAAGCCTTTGTGGATAGAGCTGCACGAGCCACCTTAACAGGAGAAGTATTTGATGATGCCGCCACAGGGCAGGGATTGCTCAACTACTTTTTAACCGGTCTTAATTGTGGAGCGCTTACCCAAGAGGAAGTGTTGGCAACCGGACTATCTATCGAAGAAATTCAATCCAGATCTTTCTTAAAAATACTGGAAGGTAGGAGAAAGGGGTAGAAGTTGCTAAATAAGTTGGCGATTTTTATTGATGATGAATTAGTGGTTACCAATTCTGTTTTTCCGTTTGGGAAATATTTATTATTCTGAGGTTGAATGTTTTGTTGAAAATGGAAGATATGACATATCTATTCTAGTTAATCAGAATGCTCTACAAGGAAGCTTAAGTACAAGATTTGACGGGCTTTCTACAAGAAATGAGCTTAGCATTTAACCTCTATAAACCCCTGTTAAGTTTATGGCGGTTAAATGTAGTTTTACTCATCCAAAATAATATATGCGGTATCAATCCCTTTACTACAAAAAATACTAGCAGTATCCTTCCTAATTAAATTGCCATTCTGAAAATAGTCCGAAATTAAATTTACATACGAGTTATCTTCGACTGTCCAGTAATAGTGTCGTACTTCATTGGGCTTTGGATTAGTAAAAGTCCAGTAAAAGACGGTATCCATGTTGGTGTTAATGTAATGTTCAGTATGAGCATTTTTTGATTCTTTCATCGAAGTAGATTCCATTACGAAAGATGCAGAATCATAAATAAAGGGGGTATTCGTTTTACATTCAGTCCAAATTTTAAATTCTGTCGGAATTGGTTCAAGGTAGCACTGTATAGTGCCATCTGATAATGTATCACATTCATCAAGTGTTCTATAAAGGAGATGACTGTATAAAAATGATTGACCTTGCCATTTTCGAATATCAAAAGAAACATCAAAATTACCATTAGCATCAGTGTATGTGCTAACTTCATCGCTAAGACCTATATTAATTTCAATAAAAACACTATCTATAGGTTTGGTGCTGTCATAGGCTTCAACTATTCGTCCCTGGACACGTTCGGTCCTAGTAGGATTAATTAACTGAGTAAAAAAATCTTCTCTACAACCAGTTAAAAATAGAAATGGTATGATTGTAAAGTAAAATATTATTTTTTTCATAACAATGTACAATTGATTACAAATGGTATTTAAGATGTGTGTACATGCAATTTTTGTTTTTTTTATATAAATGTAAGCTTTTATTCTTAAACCTTCAAATAGAAAAATGGTTTAGAAGCTCCTTTCTAAACCAATAAAACTGATCCGAAATAAGAGCCGCAGCTGTATCGCCAAGGGCATAAATTAATCCACCTCTTAGGCTGCTTGAAAGCTTAAATTCTATCTTCATTAATTATAAAGTGCCATTAGCACTTTTTCGTGTGTAAATGGGGCATCAAAAGTAGATTCATACACAGGATTGAAAGCCTTGATGGCATGTTCAATGGCAAAATAAGCACCAATACCATACATTAGAGGAGGTTCTCCCACCGCTTTCGATTTTAAAATGGCCATCTCGGTGCCTTCAGTTTTAAGCGGTTCGATTAGTATTTCTTTAGGTACTGAATATATGTCAGGTACTTTATACGTAGAAAGCGAATTGGATAGCAACCGGCCTTCTTTGTTATATTTTATTTCTTCCAAAGTCATCCAACCCATTCCTTGCACTAATCCGCCTTCAATTTGCCCTCGATCCACGGAGGGGTTCATGGATTTGCCAAAATCGTGTACGATTTTAACTGCATCAAACTCGTAGGTTCCTCTAATACAATCTAGCGTTACTTCGGTGAGTGCCAATCCAAATACATGGTAAGCAAAAGGATGCCCTTTCTCTTTTTCCTTATCAAAATTGATTAAAGGGGTTGCATAATGACCGTTTTCGGTCAAACATACTCGCTCTAAAAAAGCCATATCTACTAGCTCTGTCCAGCTCATTTCAGATGGACTTCCATCAACTAAAACTATTTCATTCAATAATGAAATAGAAGAGGTTGCCACCTTGAGATGCTTTGCTGCACGCTGCGTTAATCGTTCTAAAAGTGTATTACAAGCCTTTTCTAAGGCCTTTCCGTTTAAATCGGCTGTGGCACTAGCGGCTGTGGGTGACGTATTGGCCACTCGAGTGGTATTGGTTGACTCTAGTTTTATTTTGTTGGCCGGGATGGAGAATATAGTGGCTGCAACTTGTAACATCTTTGTATTTACGCCTTGTCCCATTTCAACAGCTCCGGTGCTAATGCCCACGGTGCCATCGCTGTAAATATGCACCAAGGCACGGGCTTGGTTCATGGGGGTTTTGGTAAAGGAAATACCAAACGTGATGGGCATTAAAGCATAACCTTTTTTGAAGGCATCGTTGTTCTTATTGAATTCGTCTATGCTCGATTTTACTTCATCCAAATCAAATTTCGATTCTAATGTACTCCAAGCTTTGCTTAATCCTACACCATCAGCAATTTGCCCGTACGGGAACTCATCACCATCTACGATTAGATTAGCCTTTTGTAATTCTTGCCTGTCAATGCCTAGGGTTTCAGCGGCTTGTGCTAAAGCAGATTCTATCACAAACATTCCTTGAGGGCCTCCAAAACCTCTAAAAGCGGTATTGGGAGGCAAATTGGTTTTACAACTATAGGCAGTAGCTTTTACATTAGGAATAAAGTAGGAATTAGTAGCGTGGAACAAGGTGCGTTCCAATACGGCAGGTGAAAGGTCGGCAGCAGCACCCGCATTTTGATAAAAGGTTACTTCGTAACTCTTAATCTTAAGGTCTTTCGTTAGTCCAATTTTATAATCAGCACTGTATGGGTGACGCTTGCCAGTCATTCGCATATCATCCATTCGGTGCAACACCACTTTAATAGGAATATGCAATATTTGTACTCCCAAAGCGGCCATAATCGCCCAGGGAGTTGCCTGGTCTTCTTTGCCTCCAAAACCGCCTCCTAAACGAACCACCTCTACCTCAAGGGTATGCATACCTACATTAAGCACCTTGGCCGCAGCCCGCTGAACAGCGGTAGGCCCTTGGGTAGAAGAGGAAATTTTTATAGTTCCATTTTCTAAGGGCTGGGCATAAGCTCCTTGGGTTTCGATGTATAAATGTTCTTGGCCGTTG
>JAKISE010000101.1 GCA_021648745.1 Cyclobacteriaceae bacterium | reverse complement strand
TGCCGGACTAACGGGTTAATCCAAAGAAATTAGAGGCGGTTTAGGGAAGTTTCGCTAAAGCCCAAAGGGAAAATTTCTAGTAGGCAATCTTTTGGAGATAAAAATCTAGAAATAATCAACTATTTCTAGATTTTTATCTCCAAAATCTCACCCACTATCTTATTTTCTGATAGCATTCCTTAGGTCGAACTCAGGTTTATAAGTTTTGGTGTCAACGATATTGTAAAGAGTCTGGAATTTCGCACCCTATTTTTTGCCTTGTGTCCACTAAATGGAAAATTTTCCAATGGCCATCATTTTTAATTAAGAGAAAATTTTCTGACCCACAATGGGAGAATTCTCCATCTAGATAAAAGGCATAATTCGTCCAAACAGAGGCCAAATTTTTATCAATTTTAATAGAAGTGTTCCAAAGTTGCTCGTCATGCACTTTGTCTAAACCCACCCCAATATAAGACACAAAGGCATCTATGCTTTTTGGCTTCGACAAGATTGATTCTCCTTCCTTATTATAATAAGCAGATTGAAATGTGGCGTTAATTGTAAATGTGCTCCTTACCCTTGTACTGTCCCCCACACGATATCCATCGAATAGCTCTGTAATTATAACATTAACTTGTTGTTCCTCATCGGGCGGCAACATACTCTGTTGCCCAGATACTGAAAAAGAGCAAATTAGTAAAAAAGAGGTGCAAAAAGCAATTAGTTTCATACACTTCAAAAGACGCTATTTTAATTCTGCAAGTTATTTAATTTACATAGGTGGTTTTATTCTTCTACCACTTCAATTTCTACCCTTACATTATATCTTGCTTGCTTAGAATGCTTGTCGTACAACATTTTTTTACCACCCCAGCCTTTCACCTCGTAACGGTTAGCAGAGATACCTTCACTTTCAAGAAACTTACCCACAATGCTGGCTCTCTCGGCTGAAAGTTTAACTGCGGAGCCTGAAAGTTCTCTATGATCTCCGTTAATATTGAAAAAGTCTAGATCGTCATTTTCTTTGAGGGCAACTATTTTACCAGCAGATTTGCCATTAGTATGGCCATGAATCACAATTTTTAGTTTTGGATTGCTTTTCATTAGTTCCACAACTTGTGAGAGTTCGTATTCGGACTTACCCATCATAATGGCTGCATCTTTATAAAAAAATACTTGATAAAGTGTCACAAATTGCCCTTTTCTAATAGGAGTCATTTCAAACTTAACAAAAGTGGTATCTCCTAGGTTATCTAAGAAAATACTCATGGGGTCAATTATCGGCTCATAATATTTAAAATCAAATGATTGCTTTTGCCAGCCGATATCGTTGGATAGTACCTGAATCATTTTAGAGGAGCTATTCGGTTCTGCTAACTCAAACGAACCCTGTGATGGTGCTGTAGCAATAAGTGTTTTTCTGGCCAAATCAACTACATTAAAGTCAATTACTATCGGTTTACCACTTTTTGCATCATAAGCTTCAATATATAAATAGGTTTTCCCTTGGTGCGAAATGGGTGTTTCTTCTTCAGAAACCTTTTCTACTATTTCTATAGCCGCAACTTCTTCTGTTTGTACCGTATCAGCCTTGATGCTTTGTTTCTCTCTATCAATTTCACCATTGTCCTCATCTGGAACGATAGGTTGAACAGCTACTGGTGGTTCTTGGTTAGTTATATTCTCAGACTTATAACCATAAACCCAGGCCTTCGGCTCACCTGTTCGTTTTCGCTCTGAATTAATAGCACTCACGGCCTCAGCCTTGGATGCGTACTTAACCGAATAAACGAAATACATTTTTTTCGTGTTTGAGTAACCGTAACTCGCTTCAATGTCATTCCCCTTAAGGTGTTTTACATATTTTATGGCATAACTCTCAGCAGAAGTAGCATAGGCAGCGAGTACCATAAAATAGCCGGAAGGAAGTTCTTTTGGAGTAGGATTTGCCTTCGAACTAATGGCTAGGCAAACAATGAACGATGCAACTAATAGTATTTTTTTCATAACAGATGGTATTGCAGTAATTCAAATAAACAAAAATAATTTCTATTTACCTTACGATTTGTCTGAAAGTACTATTTAAGCAATGTTTTACATGCTTACCATAAAAAAAGCCAACAGGAAAAATCCTATTGGCTTAGTTCAATTAATTGAGAAAAACTGTTGAAACTAGGCAGCTTCTGCTTCAACCTTAGGGGTGAGCATTAGTATTTCATTGAGTACTACTTCTGTAATGTAACGTGTTTGGTTATCTTTATCAGTATATGATCGATGAACCAATTTGCCTGATACTGCCACACGATTTCCTTTGTCTACATAATTATTAATAAACTCTGCACTTTTACCCCACGCTACCACTTTATGCCATTGCGTATCATTAACCTTTTGCCCTTGTTGGTTTACATAATAATCCGTTGTTGCAAGTGAGAAATTGACCATTTTCTTTCCCGACTCGAACTCTTTTAATTCGGGTGTGTTACCAAGATTTCCGATTAACTGTACATTGTTTGATAAATTTTTCATGTTCGTTTTGTTTAAGTGAATGAAATAATTTCTCCAAAGGTGGTTGCAAGTTTTTACCGTAGTCGTATGATAAATGTTTGTATATGTTTATATTCGTTTGTAAATGTTTGTAAACGGATAATCGACTAAATTATGGAATCAACAGGGTGTTTAGAATGTGGAGAAAAAATAATTGGCAGGGTAGATAAGAAGTTTTGTTCTGATTTATGTAGAAATGCCTATAATAATTCGCGTAGTAGAGATAAGAATAATTTGATGAGAAAAGTAAACGGTATCCTACGAAAAAACCGATCCATCCTCGAATTGCATAATCCGCATGGCAAGGGAAAAGTGAGTAAAGATAAGTTGATGAAACAAGGTTTTGACTTCAGCTACTTTACCAATGTGTATACGACTAAAACAGGGAAACAATATTTTTTCTGTTACGAACAAGGCTATTTACCTATTGAAAATGAGTACTTGGCTTTAGTTATTAAAAAGGAATATATCGATTAGTTGACCCCTTGTGAAGAATCAATTTGTTTCCTATCAAGTTTTATTACTGACTAAGCAAGTTTAGCTTTGCTAAAAATTCAATCATTTGAAAAATTACAATTACTGCCATAGCCTTACCGAATACAAAAGGCGAAAAACCATAGAAGTAAAAATTGGTAATACGTCATTAGGTGGGAATAATCCTATTCGAGTGCAATCGATGACCACCTGCGATACGATGGATACCACCTGTACAGTTAACCAATCTATTAGAATGGTGGAGGCAGGGTGTGAATATGTACGCATAACTGCTCCAGGGATTAGGGAGGCAAAAAATTTAAAAATCATAAAGCAAGAGCTTTTGGCTCATGGGATTAACGTTCCTATAGTCGCTGATATTCATTATACACCAAATGCTGCTATAGAGGCAGCCAAGCATGTAGAAAAAGTGAGGATTAATCCTGGCAATTATGCAGACAAAAAGAAATTTGAAATAATCGAATATACCAATGACTCATATCAAGAGGAAATAGAGCGTATAAAGGAAAAATTTGTTCCTCTTATTGATGAATGCAAAAAGCATAATACGGCTTTGCGGATTGGCACCAACCACGGTTCATTATCAGATAGGATTTTGAGTAGGTATGGAGATACACCTATGGGAATGGTGGAGTCTGCTTTAGAGTTTGTGCGAATTTGTGAGCAGGAGGATTTCTTCCTAATTGTTCTTTCAATGAAGGCTAGTAATACTCGAGTAATGGTACAGGCTTACCGATTGCTCGTACACAAATTAGAAGAAGAAGGGTTAAAGCCCTACCCATTGCATTTGGGAGTAACCGAAGCGGGTGATGGTGAAGATGGTAGAATAAAATCATCGGTAGGGATTGGTACATTATTAGAAGATGGTTTGGGCGATACCATTCGAATTTCTCTTACGGAAGAACCTGAGCTAGAAATGCCTGTAGCAGAAGCTATGGTTAAGCGATTCTCAAACTATAAACAAGCAAGCTTACAGGAGAAAAATCCTACTTACCCTAAAAACCCGTTTGAGTATGCTGTACGGCAAACTAATACGGTGTTAGATTTTGGTGGTGAGTCTAGCCCAAGAGTAGTGGCAGATTATTCCACTGAGGTGCTTAAGAACGTAGAACAACTGAATTCCATTGGCTATCGATATATGCAGGCCACTGATAAATGGGTTAGTTTGGATACAGCAGCTGACTATATTTATTTGGGTAGCAATAACCTTGTGATTGAATTGCCCTCAGGTTTAAAGGCTATGTTGGATGCTAGCACCTGGAATAGAAACCGGTTAGCCTCAAATGTATTCCCATTCTTTTCAATTAGCGAGTACGAGAATGCAGAGCACAAACATCCAGAATTGAACTTTTTAGAAATTGAGTTATCCAATTATAATAAACTTCCCGAATTAGACGATAATACTGTTTTAATATTAAAGTCAAGTGCAGAACATCCTATGCCAGTATTCAGGCAGTTTGTTTTGGAATTAATGCAACAAGAGATTACTGTTCCTGTAATTCTTTCTCATTCATATGATGGATTGTCTGCTGATGACTTTCAATTATTCGCAGCAACTGATATAGGAGGTGTTTTAATTGATGGCTTGGGAAATGGTATAATGATTAGCTACCCAAACTCTTCTGAGCTATCTAATAATACGGCTTTTGGCATATTGCAGGCAGCTAGAACTCGAATGTCCAAAACCGAGTATATTTCATGCCCATCCTGCGGTAGAACCTTATTTGATTTGCAATTAACTACGGCAAAAATTAAGGAACGAACCGACCATCTTAAAGGCGTAAAAATTGGTATAATGGGTTGTATTGTAAATGGCCCTGGCGAAATGGCCGATGCTGATTATGGTTATGTGGGAGCTGGAATCGAAAAAATATCGTTGTACAAAGGGCAGGAGGTAGTTCAAAAAGGATTAAAACCAGAAGTAGCCGTTGATGCCCTCATCCAACTTATAAAGGACGATGGTCGTTGGGTAGAACCTGAGGACACAATTCTCAACTAGCAATAAACAATTTTCAATTAACCCGGATTATGCAATAGAATTCGTAATGAGAAGACAAAATGCAATAAATCAGAAGTTTATATTCGAAAAGCATAGCACCGCTATGGTTAAGAGGATAAACTTAGTAAAACGACTGATTTGCAGCAGTTTGTATTAGTAATAGAATTTCTATTGCATATTTCGGGATTAACCAATAAAATCTTCCTAAAAATGAATATCGAAGAGTATAGAAACTATTGCCTTAAAAAGCCTGGAGTAACGGAAGAGTTTCCTTTTAATGAAACCGCTTTGGTGTTTAAGGTGATGGGTAAAATGTTTGCATTAATTAATGTGGAAAAATTTGAAATTATTAGTCTAAAATGTGATCCAGAAAAAGGAGCGGAGTTGCGAGAGCAATATTCAGGAATTAATTATGCATATCATTTTAATAAAAAACATTGGATAGGGGTGGCAACAGATGGTTCGGTGCCTGAACAATTAATGTATGACCTTATCAACCACTCCTACGAGTTAGTTGTTAACAAATTGTCAAAAATTGCTAAAGAAGAACTAGCGGAAGGCGACAAATAAAAGGATGGCCAACCAAATGGCGGTGTACCAACCACCCTCAAAAAACACCGTTGATTCATTAAAACTCTAATACTCAAATACAATATTAGTCTTATTAGGGAAAGCATCGCTTTTTAACTAAAATTCTCAGAGTGCGAAAAACTTTGCTATTAATCTAATCTTGGATCGCTATAGTTAGCAATAAAATTTAGGATGAACATGGTTTAGGCTTTATAAGCTGTTTTGATTAATGAGATTAAAAGTAGAAAATACTAGCGCTTTGGCCAATGATAAATGGCATACAGAAAATTGATTTCTATCAACTAAGTCAAATTTAAAATACTTAAGAAACGATTTTTTGTTTGGTCAACCAAGGTTATAATGGCAAATTTTAGACTTTTTCTATTATTATAATTTACTTTGAAATAGGTGCCAATTGGTGTAGAGCTCTTCGTAAAAAGGCCTTTAATATAATAATTTAACAGATTACATAGGAGACAAGCTGCCTTAGAACCAGAAAATGTCGCAAAAATTAAAATAAACAACGTAATTTTACCGTTTGCCATAAACAAAAGGCATAACCTAATTAAATGAGGAGGATTTACTCTATTTCGATAATTATTATGGGTAGTATGTTAGCTGGTTGCAAAGCTGATATGGTATGCTCTGCCTATCAAAGTTATTTTTTAATAGACGAAACGGCTCAAAAAAATCAATTTACCTACTTTGCATTGGATTCTCTTCCTCGTAGAGATGTGTTCTACTCCTCACTTGATAAAAATGGATTGGTGGCTAAAACAAGCCTTTTTGGCTACATAGATCAAGACTGGGTAAGAAATAGAGAAATACGAACAGTAGATATGGAGGTGATTTATCCAGGAATATCGGATTCTCTCTTATTTGCAGGAGATGTAATGATGTATGCTGAAACAGATGTGGTGGATAGTGTCGCTTTGGATAGTGCAAGAATGGCCGCTCAAACTTTTCGTTATGGGGCAGATCAAAAATACTATAACTGGTACTTTAGAGACAAACTTGTTTGGAAAGATGAGTTAGAAGGAGGAAATAAGGAAACTGAAACATCTGCTGAGGAAAAAGTTGAAAAGGCAGGTTTTTTTGGTTTCTTCAAGAACCTATTTAAAAAGAAAGATAAAACGGTTACTGACCAAGTAAATTCAGATAGTGATTCTCCAATAAATGAAACTGACTTAGAGGAAGAGCCTGAAAAGAAAGGGATGTTTAAGAAAAAAGAAAAGCAGCCCAAGGAGAAGAAGGTGAAACCTAAAAAAGAGAAGAAGCCAGCCCCAGCTCAAGAAAAACCTGCTAGCACTCCTGAACAGGAAGAAGATGATGGTGAGGACGATTTTTAAGGCCTTGAAGCCAACCTTTGTCAAATAGCCTATACTTTTTAAAAACTACTTAATAACCTTATCTCGTTGTCATAAAATAGCCTTTATTTTGTGGCTTAGTTTAACCCTATCGAACAATTGATTAATCTATGAGCAGCGAAGACCACAAGCCAAGTTTAAATTTTATAGAACAGTTTATCGAAGAGGATTTAAAATCGGGTAAACACGATAAAATCCAAACTCGTTTTCCTCCCGAACCCAACGGCTATTTGCATATTGGCCATGCGAAAGCCATTGTAGTTAACTTCGAAATGGCTAAAAAGTATAATGGAAACTGCAATCTTCGGTTCGATGATACCAATCCTGAAAAGGAAAAGGTAGATTATGTAGATGGAATTAAAGCAGATGTAAAGTGGCTTGGCTACAAATGGGGAGAAACCTTGTACACCTCCGATTATTTTGGGCAGTTATTCGATTGGGCAGTTCAGCTAATAAAAGACGGTAAAGCTTATGTAGATGATCAAACTGCGGAAGAGATGTCAGCGAATAGAGGAACACCTTCAGAGCCTTCAAAGCCTAGCCCTTACAGAAATAGGCCAGTGGAAGAAAACCTCCGTTTGTTCACAGAAATGAAAGAAGGAAAGCATGCAGAAGGTTCAAAAGTCCTTAGGGCAAAGGTTGATTTAACTTCTCCCAATATGCTTATGCGCGACCCTGCCTTGTATCGAATTAAAAACAATGCTCACCACAGAACAGGAACGGAATGGCATGTGTACCCAATGTATGATTTTGCTCACGGGCAATCCGACTCAATTGAACATGTAACTCACTCACTGTGCACCTTAGAATTTGAAAACCATCGCCCCTTATACGAGTGGTTTATCAAGGAATTAGACATTTATCCATCGCGACAGATTGAATTTGCTCGGCTAAATTTAAGTTATACCATTACCAGCAAACGAAAGCTGCTAAAATTGGTAGAAGATGGGCATGTTACCGGGTGGGACGACCCTCGTATGCCCACGTTAATAGCTATGCGAAGAAGAGGTTTTCCGCCCAAGGCGATTGTTAGCTTTGCACAAAAAGTAGGTGTAGCTAAGCGAAATAATATTATTGATGTGGCCTTGCTCGAGTTCTCAATTCGAGAAGAGCTGAACAAAACGGCTAACCGAGTATTTGGTGTGCTTAACCCTGTTAAGTTAATTATTGAAAACTACCCAGAGGGCAAAGTAGATATGATGAAGGCAGTAAATAATCCGGAGGACGAAACTGCAGGCACTCGTGATATGCCATTTAGTAGAGAATTATACATCGACCGTTCTGACTTTATGGAGAATCCTCCATCTCCTAAAAAATTCTTTAGACTAGGACCAGATAGAGAGGTGAGATTAAAATATGGCTACATTATCAAGTGTACAGGCTACGAGAAAGATACCGATGGAAATATCACACTTATTAAAGCTGAATATTTTCCTGACACACGAAGTGGCCAAGATACCTCCGGTAAAAAGGTAAAAGGCACCTTAAGTTGGGTGAGTGCAAAAGAAGCGGTGGATGCTGAAATAAGGTTATACGACCGACTATTTTTAGAGGAGAACCCCGCCAATTCGGAAAACATAACGGATTCGCTCAACCCTGATTCTCTCTCCATTGTAAAAGGAGCTAAAATTGAACCTTCTGTTGCAAATCTTAAAATGGGTGAAACAGTTCAGTTTGAACGTCAAGGATATTTTACCATAGATAAAGAAAGTTCTGAAAGTAATTTAGTGTTTAACAGAACCATAACATTAAGAGATAGTTGGGCAAAGTCGCAAAAGAAATAATGACTTTTAAAGAAGAGCTCTATGCATATTGCCATCAAGTAGTGGATGAAAGAATAGCGCTGACTAAAAGGCTCATTCAGGAGGCTCAGCAGGCTGCTAATCAGGACTCTAAGAGCAGTATGGGCGATAAATACGAAACCAGTAGAGAGATGATGGCACTCGAAATGAGAAAGGCTGGCGAACAGCTAGGGGAAGCTGGTAAATTAAAACAGGTATTAAGTGAATTAACCTTCGAGCAAAGTTCTGAAAAAATTAGGCTAGGCTCTTTGGTATCAACTTCTATTGGAGAATTTTACTTGAGCGTTAGCTTAGGAAAATTAACCCTTAAAGAGAGAGAGGTGTTTGTACTTTCAGTAGTTTCTCCTTTGGGTAAAGAATTATTAGAGAAGAAAAGTGGCGATAGCTTTTCTTTCAACAAACGACTTATAGAAATACGTTCTGTTGAATAAAAAAAAGGCACCAACAGGTGCCTTTTTTTATTACTGAAATGAGGTGTTACACACCAAGTGACATTAAACTTTTACTTACCTGCAAGCCTGAGGCAGTACAGGCAGATTCGTTTATTTTAAATTTTAGCTTTGAGTTTTCTAACACAAATGCGATAGAAGCTCCATTATTGATTTGTCCTTTTTCAGAAATCAATAAGGTGTTTTTTAAGTTTGCTCCTGCAGATATTTTTTTAACATTGGACCCGTACGAAGCACTTACAAAAACAATATGACATGTAGATGCTTGAGAGGGCGAAGATATTCTTTTAACTTCAATAGATTTATCGTTAAATTTTCGAATGCCTAATATTTGGTCAATTTCATTAACGGTAGACTCATTAGCATAAACACCGATGACATATGTATCTGTAACATTTTGCCATTGTATGTTTTTAATGAAATTGTAAATGTAAAGCGATTGAATTTTTGTAATAGACGTTTGGGCTGAAACAGGTGTTGTAAATGCCAACACTGAGAGGATGATTACTGCAAATAATTTTTTCATAATACTGTTTTATGATGTTTGGATGATACAAAGGTGGAATAGAAATAGGGCTGTTTTACTCCTAACATAATCGTATTAGCCCTAAGTACTTAGCCGTAGAATATTGATTTTCAGCCAATTAAACTAATCAGAAAATAAGTGCAAGAAGGGCTCTTTTGCTACTGACTCAACGATAAAAGGGTGGCACTTACTTGCAATCCAGAGGCTGTGCAAACAGATTCGTTTATTTTAAACTTAAGCTTAGAATTTTCGAGTATAAAAGCTATGGAAGCTCCATCATTTATTCCACCTTCTTCAGAGACTAGTAAGGTGTTTTTAAGAACAGAAGGTGTATTCAATTGCTTTAAGGTGGATTTAAAAGGAGAACTGACAAATACAATTTGACACTTGCCAGCCTCAGTAGCAGTAGATACTTTTGTTACTTCTATGGTCTTATTATTAAATTTTCGAATTCCAATAACATCATTTATTGCTGCTACAGTGCTTTCGTCTGCAAATACACCTACTAAATACTTGTCTTCAACATTGTTCCATTTTATATTTTTAATAAAATCATAAATGTAAAGCGATTGCATTTTTGTCACTGGCTGTTGCGCATGCGAAGAAGACATTCCTGTAAAAAAAATAACAAAAATGAAGACAATGACTTTTTTCATAAATTTTGCTCAAGGTGCATTTTATAGCCTTAATTGCAATTACAACTAAAAAGTAACTGTATGAAATTATGTTTTTATGGAAATATTAAATTCCACATAAAAAAAGGCGCTCTTTGAGCGCCTTTTAAAACCTTAATTGGAAGGATAATTATACTCCTAACGAGATAAGACCTTGACTAACCTGTAAACCAGAAGCAGAGCAAGCCGCTTGGTTAATTCTAAATTTTGAGTTTTCTAACACAACGGCTATTGACGCTCCATTATTCAATTGTCCTTTTTCAGAAACTACTAATGTGTTTTTCGATTGTGTAATTGATTTTACTTTTGAAGAGTTGGCTGCACTTACATATACTACATGGTAATTTGATGCTTGAGATGCACTCGTTATCTTTTTAACCCGAAATATGCAATAGAAATTCTATTACTAATACAAACTGCTGCAAATCAGTCGTTTTACTAAGTTTATCCTCTTAACCATAGCGGTGCTATGCTTTTCGAATATAAACTTCTGATTTA
>JAKISE010000100.1 GCA_021648745.1 Cyclobacteriaceae bacterium | reverse complement strand
TAGTGAAATTTCCCTAAACTTCCTCAAATTTCTTTGAATTAACTCGTTAGTCCTGCATAAATTTGAGTTGTTTACGAAATTTTCACTTAAAGCTGACAGTATTCCTTAGGTCGAACTCAGGTTAAAAAGCATGGAGGTGTTAAGGCATACCGAGATATTTTTGTGAATGAAGTTGGGTCGGAAGCTTATTTAAACCAACAATTTCCTTTACCAGAAGGTACCATTATAATTAAAGAAGCCTTTAAAAATAGAGGAGCTTGGGAAGCTCAAAACAAACCTGAATTTACTGTAATGGTGAAACTTGCTACGGGCAGTAACCCCGATACTGGTGATTGGAAATGGTTTATGGGTAACAGTGGTTCTGATAAAATGAGCGGAACTGGAATGGACACCAAATGGGGTAAATTCTGTGGCAGTTGTCATGCGTATGGACAGCAAGGGGACTTTACCTTTATGAGTACCCACGGGAAATAACCCGTTGTCGTAATTACACGAACTGTATCAAAAGTAATTCTGTCATTTGAACGGAGTGAGGAATCTCATCACACTTAAGTTATATTGAGGTTCTTCGGCTCTAGGGTGGAGTTTATCAGTTACTTGCGCTATATTTTTATGCCTGAGTGATTGTTATCTATTTGATAATCAGATAAATGGAACTGTATTTATGAAAATATTTAATGCATAATCACGGTTTAACCCTCCACAAATTTAAATTTTTAACGCATTTAATTTAAGGCCATCGGTAGTTCAAAGTGTAGGGGTTTTTGGCCAATCCATCAGTTTTGCTTGCACCAAGCTTACAGAGAGAAATGCCAAAGTAATTGCATAGCGTCTATAAACGTTGATTTAGCAAAGTCTATAGTTTTTCAGCAGACCCTAATTATCCGTGTGTTAAACTCAAACCTAAGCTAAGATACTAAGGTCTTCTACGTATAAAAGCGGGTATTATTTTTATAGGCTACTCCTCAACTTTGTATTACCCAATATAAAGATATGAAAATGAAATCTGTAGGAACACTCGTAAAGCACCCAATAGCATTTGTACTAATTGTGCTTATTTTAATTTTTGCTCTATTGCTTTCTTCCAAAGCAGCTAACGCAGCAAACATGCCAACTATAAAGCAAATTTTGGAAGTTGTTGATGGAAATACTCTCAAGGTTTCTACCATTGAAGATGACACTTTTATTGTAAGGCTTAAAGGGGTTGATGCCCCTGAATTAGGTCAAGAATTTGGCCAAGAATCTTTGAATTACTTAAAAAAACTTGTTGCAGATAAAAATATTTTGGTTGAATACAGTGGTAAAGATCGCTGGGGAAATCGTTTGGTTTATGTAACCACAAAAAATGGGAAAAGCATAAATGAAATGATGATTAAAGAAGGATTCGGTTGGGTTGATAGGTTCTTTGTAAGTCAAGAAAACTTGATGGAATTGCAAAAAGTAGCCCAGACCAAGAACTCAGGACTTTGGGTTAAAGATGAGCCGATGGCTCCTTGGGTATATGACAGAATCCAAATTAGAGAGAATTCTGAAGGAAGATAATATAGGCTTTAATAGCCTCTTTAGAAATAAAGAATTTTTTGGTTATTTTTTATTGCCCCGTCAATTGATGGGGCAATTTTTTTGCAATTTTTTTGTTAAAAGGGTATGATATATAAACTAACATTACTGCTTATGTTTATTGGCTCGTCTGTATTTGCGCAAAATAGTATACAAATTTCGTCATCTACCTCTTCTACTTCGGTCACAGTTTCGGCAAAATACGTAAAGGGCAAATCCTATAGCTATTCCAAATTCGTTCACCCTTATGATGATTATTTCGATCAAAAAATAATAGAGTACAAAGAACGAATGGTTGCCAATGTAAAAAAATACAAAAAAATGGAGAAGGAAATGAAGAAGCCTCAATACTCAGACCCTTCCTATTTTGGTCATAAACGAAAGCCTAAAAAACGAAAGCCCGGCAAGCGTAAATTTTGTAAGGAGTGCGAAATTGTTCATTAGCTTTCTTATTTTATAGTTATGCCTATTTTGAAAGTCATTAAAAGCCGTAAGGCTTGTAATCTCAGGGCTCTACCAAGCCATTGACAATATTTCCCCTTTTTGAGAAGCTTCGTAAGTCAAACTAAGGATATTATCTTATTTTTACATCCTTGATTTCAATTTTTTTTAAGAAATCGAGCTAGGTAAATAATTATGGGAAAAGATTCTGCTAAAAGCCATATTCAACGAAATTCAGGTACGGAACTGGATATGAGCCTCATCAATAGAATAAAAATAAATAGGAGTGCTGTTGAAAGACGAGCTGCGACCATGGGCACTAGGCGTACCGTCAAAAAAGAATGGCAAGCGGCTTGGTTACTAAGAGCCGTTACTTGCATCGATTTAACTACGCTTGCAGGTGATGACACCGATGGCAATGTGGCTCGGTTATGTTCTAAAGCACGCCAGCCAGTTAGAGCTGATATTTTGCAAGCACTAAATTTTGACCAGCCTTTGACTACAGGTGCTGTTTGTGTGTATCATAACTTAATTCCTGCTGCATTAAAGACATTAGAAGGAAGTGGTATTCCAGTAGCAGTGGTTTCAACGGGTTTCCCTGCTGGACAAATTACTAGTAAGCAAAAAATAGAAGAGATTAGGGCATCGGTAGCTGCAGGTGCAAAAGAAATTGATATTGTTATAAGTAGAGCCAACGCGCTCACAGGTAATTGGGAAGCACTTTACAACGAAGTGAAAGCTTTTAGAGAAGCTTGTGGAGATGCCCACCTAAAAACCATTTTAGCAACAGGCGAATTGGCAACCTTAACCAATGTAGCCAAGGCAAGCCAAGTTTGTATGATGGCTGGGGCTGATTTTATAAAAACAAGTACAGGTAAAGAACCTGTAAATGCCACCTTGCCTGTAAGCCTAGTAATGGTTCGCGCTATTCGTGATTACTACGAAAGAACAGGATTTAAAGTAGGGTTTAAACCTGCCGGAGGTATTAGCAAAGCGAAAGATGCCATCACTTGGCTCATCCTTATAAAAGAGGAACTTGGCGATGAGTGGTTGAATAATCAACTATTTAGGTTTGGTGCCAGTAGTTTACTTGGCGATATAGAAAGACAATTAGAACATTTTACTACGGGAAGGTATTCTGCTAGTTACAGACACCCAGTAGCATAATAAAAATATAATGAGTGTAGCTTCAATTTTTGAATCAATGGAATACGGACCAGCTCCAGAATCTAAAGACATGGCAATGCAGTGGTTAAACGACCATAAGCCTAATTTTAAGCAGTTTATTAATGGTAAATGGGTTGCTCCAAAGTCTAAAAAATATATGGATAGCATTAACCCTTGCTCGCAAGAAAAGTTAGCGTCCGTTCCTGTCTCTAATAAAGAAGATGTAGATGACGCTGTTAAGGCAGCTGATAAGGCCTTAAAAGGCTGGGTTAAATTGGGAGGCCATGGTAGAGCACGTTACCTATATGCCATTGCTCGTCAAATACAAAAGCACTCTAGGCTATTTGCGGTATTAGAGTCGTTGGATAATGGAAAGCCAATTCGTGAAACCCGAGACATTGATATTCCATTGGTAGCCCGTCATTTTTACCATCATGCAGGTTGGGCACAAATTCAGGAAGAAAAATTACCTGACTATAAAGAGATTGGTGTTGTAGGGCAAATTGTGCCTTGGAACTTTCCGATGTTAATGCTGAGTTGGAAAATTGCCCCTGCTTTAGCCATGGGTAATACCGTTATTTTAAAACCAGCTGAATTTACTTCATTAACAGCCATTCTATTTGCCGAAATTTGTGAAAAAGTCGGCTTGCCTGCTGGAGTGGTAAATATTATTACAGGTGAAGGTAAAACGGGTGCTGCTATGGTAGATCACCCTGGCATTAAGAAAATTGCTTTTACAGGCTCTACTGAAGTAGGTAGAATTATTAGAAGGGCTGCTTCAGGAACAGAAAAGAAATTATCATTAGAATTGGGAGGGAAATCTCCATTTATCGTATTTGAAGATGCCGACCTTGATAGCGTTGTAGAAGGTGTAGTAGATGCCATTTGGTTTAACCAAGGGCAAGTATGCTGTGCAGGCTCTCGATTATTGGTGCAAGAAAGTATAGCTGAAAAGCTGTACGATAAAATTCGTAATCGAATGGAATCGCTACGGATTGGAAATGCACTAGACAAAGGCATTGATATTGGTGCTATTATTGATCCAGTACAGCTTAAAACGATTGAAGAATTGGTACAAAAAGGGGTTGATGAAGGTTCGGAATTATGGCAGCCTTCATGGGAATGTCCAACTGAAGGGTGTTTTTATCCTCCCACCTTATTTACCAATGTAGCACCAGCTTCCATTATTGCACAAGAAGAAATATTTGGACCAGTGTTGGTTGCGATGAGTTTTAGAACTCCTGAGGAGGCTGTAAAACTAGCAAACAATACACGTTATGGCTTAGCAGCTAGTTTATGGACGGAGAACATTAACCTTGCCTTAGACATTGCCCCTAAAGTTAAAGCTGGAACTATCTGGATTAACTGCACTAATGTATTTGATGCAGCTTCTGGTTTTGGTGGTTACAGAGAATCTGGTTTTGGAAGAGAAGGAGGATTGGAAGGGCTTTATGAATATGTAAAGTTGAAAGTAGAAGATGAATTTAAATTAGCTCCTGAAACTAAGAAACTAGCTGAGAAACTCCCGAGTGGTGAAAATGGAATCCCTTCGCTTGATAAAACGGCTAAATTCTATGTAGGCGGTAAGCAAAAACGACCGGATGGTGGCTATAACAGAAATGTGTTAGATACCAAAGGAAATATAATTGGTGAAGTAGGCGAAGGGAATAGAAAGGATATTCGTAATGCAGTAGAAGCAGCACATTCTGCTAGCAAATGGGCTGGAACAACAGAACATACACGTGCGCAAATAATCTATTATATGGCCGAAAATTTAGAAGCGAGAGCAATTGAGTTCGCAGAAAGACTATCGGCTGCTTTAAATCAATCTACCAAAAAATCGATGCAAGAGGTGGAAACTTCCATTAATTGTCTGTTTACCTATGCAGCCTATGCCGATAAATACGATAGTAGTGTGCATGCTACACCACACCGAAATGTAACATTGGCAATGAAAGAACCAATTGGTATAATGGGTGTCGTTTGCCCGAATGAAGCTCCGTTGCTCGGATTTGTTTCCACCGTAGTTCCATTAATTGCGATGGGCAATACAGTGGTAGCCATTCCTTCTGAAACAGCTCCTCTTTCTGCCACGGATTTATACCAAGTGTTAGAAACTTCTGATGTACCAGGGGGAGTAATAAATATTATTACTGGTGATAAAGAGGAGTTAACCAAGACCCTTGCCAACCACGATGATGTGGATGGACTTTGGTACTTTGGCTCAAAAGAAGGGAGCTCATTGGTGCAAAATGCAGCCGCTGAAAATATGAAACGTACTTGGGTGAATTTCGGCAAAAACCGAGATTGGTTTAATCCCAAACATGTTATTGCACAAGACTTTTTAAGACACGCTACTGAGATTAAGAATATTTGGGTGCCTTATGGAGAATAAGTTTACGATAGTTTTACGCTTCTTAATTTTAAGTCGATAAAATTTACACAACTAAATTTATATGCTTAAGAGATGATTTATCTCTAATTCCAATACATTTTATTGAAATTGAATTGATTCTTAATTTGTATTTGGAGCAGAAGTGCAAAATTAGAGTGTCTAGATGTTTTATGGCCTTTGCTAAATGTTTGTCATAGGTAAAATTAGCTTTATTTGAACCGATATTTTTGTCCTTTTCATTGAGAAGATATCTAGATCTTCTAGACAACATTTGGAGAGTTGCATAAGCAATATACTGATTTTCTGGAAGTTGAGAAGGCGATAATTTATTCAAAGGATTTAGTGCGTTTTTGACATCAGTATGCCTTCTGTATTGCAGACCAAATTTTGATAGATGAGCATTTACAAGATGAAGAGCAGTATAAAAGCATACTGTAACTTGCCAATCAGTTGAATCTTTGATGTTAGAATTTACTTCTTGAAAAAATATTAAATTTCGTTTTGCCTGTGATATGTGGTCTTCGAAACTAGCCAAGATAATGGTTATGCTTGATATATTTTGTAGTGATTTGGCAATTGCAACATATCTTCAGATTCAACAATAGTGCTGTTCATTGCAAAACCATATTGGCTATATTTGGCATTAATGAAAGCTTCTGTCATTATTAATATTCTCTCAAATTCTTCATTATCATTTTCTACCTCTGCCCAAACTAAAACTTCACTATCATTAAAGTCAAAAGCTAATTTTTTAGGAATACTTTTATCAAGTTGTTTAAGATAATCTACGATGATGCGTTTAACGAAAAATTCTTGACCAGCCTGTTTATTAATATTAAATATTTGTTCAATATTTCCAGAGAATAGAGTTGAATATAGCTCTTTAATTTCTTTAGAAGCAATGTCAGTTTCTATTTGAATTTGATGAGAGCGTAATGTTGAAACAAATTCATCAAACCAAAATTCAATACCACTTTCTTTGATTGCTGTACTTTGTAGTTCCATATTCGAAAATCGAATGCAAAAATAGACACTTTGCAAATAACATGCATTATTTATATAATTATAGTAACGTTTTTTTACTTATCAAAGTTTTGATGACAAATACAAACTAGAATTAACTATGTATTTCAAAATAACAGTAAAGGGCAGAGTACAAGGTGTATTTTTTCGAGTTTCTACCAAAAGTCAAGCAGAAGAACTAGGCGTGACGGGCTTTGTGCAAAATGAACCCAATGGAGACGTATATCTAGAGGCAGAAGGCAACCGAGTTCAAGAATTAATTGCTTGGATTAAACCCGAAATATGCAATAGAATTTCTATTAGGCCTTTAACTCACTTCAAATCAGTCGCTTTGCTTTGTTTGTGTTCTCACCATAGCGGTGCTATGCTTTCGAATCCAAACTGCCTGATTTATTGTGACTTAAAGCCTCATCACGAACCCTATCGCATAATTCGGGTTAAAGCGGGTGGTCCGGAAATGGCTCGGGTAGATAATGTGATTATTGTAGAAGGGCAAGTCCAGGGCTTTGAAGGGTTTGAAATCAGGTAATAATTTCAATTTACCAGATCATTCTGAGGGCGGAATCCGACCAGTTGGCGGATCAGCACAGGCAGATGACGCATGTCAATGGTAAGGGAAATTTACACCTAACCTAGCACAAGTGGACACTTGCGCTAGAGCTAATTAGAATTAAATACTAAGCCACATTCACTTCTTGAATTCCCCGGTATTTATAAGTTTTAAGTTGGAAATGACTTTCAACATATAATTTAAGCCTATTCAAAATTAGTTCAAGCTGTTTTTCGTTGCTAACACCAAAAACTGTAATTTCTAGAAAGGCTCTCATTACAATGCGGTTATGGAGTAATTGGGTTACCCATTTCATAAAGGTAACTTTCCATTCCGATTTGTATTTTGTGTAATGGGAGTCACCATCAAATAGAAACGCTAGTTGAATTTCACCATGTTTATATCTGTAAATGCCAGCAAGATCATTATAAAACTCTTGAAATAGTTGCGAGTTGGAAAAACTAGCCGAGCGAATGGTTTCAATCGTAGTATCTACTAAGCCTAGGGGGTTATGAAATGTTTCATAATATTCTTTTACATAATCAACCAGCCAATCGAGTAATTCATTTTCTGTTCTAACCTGTACTTCTTTTAAGATATAGTTTTTATCAGCAGGGAATAATTTTTTTCCATCCGAAATATCTTGTTCGTTTAATTCTGTGAGTTTAATAACTTTAGTACTGCTCTTGCTCATTGGGGAAATCGTTAGATTTTACATCAGTTATATAATTGCTCACTGCATCGGTTATAATTTTTTGGAGATCGGCATACATACGTAGAAAACGAGGTTTAAAGTCTTGGGTGATGCCGAGCATATCTTGCATTACCAAAACTTGGCCATCAACATTTTGACCAGCTCCAATGCCAATTACAGGTATTTGAATAGAAGCTGCAACTTTAGCCGCTAGTTTTGCTGGTATTTTTTCTAAAACGATGGCAAAACAGCCTACTTCTTCCAATAATTTGGCATCTTCAATAAGCTTTTGGGCTTCTTCCTCTTCTTTGGCTCGTACGGTATAAGTGCCAAATTTATAAATGCTTTGAGGGGTAAGTCCTAAATGCCCCATTACAGGTACACCAGCGGTTAAAATTCGAGCAATCGAGTCTTTTATTTCAGCCCCTCCTTCTAGCTTAACTGCATGAGCCCCTGCTTCTTTCATTATTCGTATGGAAGAACGAAGCGCCTCACCTGAGTCGCCTTGATAAGAACCGAAAGGTAAATCAACCACCACTAAGGCTCTTTCAACTGCTCTAATTACCGAAGAAGCATGGTAAATCATTTGGTCAAGTGTAATCGGCAAGGTGGTTTCATGACCAGCCATTACGTTGGAGGCAGAATCGCCCACCAATAAAATATCGATACCAGCGCCATCTAACAAGCGAGCCATTGAGTAATCATAGGCAGTTAGCATGGCTATCTTTTCGCCTTTCTGCTTCATTTCAAGCAGTCTATGTGTTGTTACTTTTTTAAGTTCTGGTTTGTGTACCGACATGCTATGTTAAATAAACTCCTTTTTCTTTGCCAATCATTTTTACCACAATATGCTCCGATAAAGTAGTTGATAATTCGTACCCTGTGTATTTTGGACTAATAGGGAAAGCCGTATGGCTCCGATTAATTAAAACGGCCACCTCAATTTTTTTTATTTTTTGATCTAAGAAAGGCTTTAAACTGTAGGCTAAGGTTTTTCCTGTATTGAGTACATCATCAACCATAATCACCACCTTATTAGTAAGGTTTTTTGGGAAATCCTCTTCAGGGATAGGTTCAGAAGGATTTTGCTTATTTAAATTAATAAGCAAGACTTTTGTTTTGATAGGTGAAATTTCTTCTAAAATACTGGCTAATAACTGAGCGAGAACTTCTCCTTGTTCGCAAATACCTGCTAAAATTAGTTCTTTTACACCGTAATTGTTCTCATAGATTTCATAGGCAATACGCCTAATCTTCTGATCTATTTGAACAGCATCTAACACAATAATTTGATCTGTTGTTTGATCCATTTTATTTAACCGGTACAGATTTACTGTCTTTAAAAGTAGATAAAATTACCATTGACTGCATATCAGCAATTACTTCAATATTACTTATTTCTTCTAGCATTAATTTTTGATATCCCGAAATATCTTCGGAAACTACCTTGAGCATAAAGTCGGCCGTGCCTGTGGTATGATGGCATTCAATAACTTCTTCTAGCGAATTAATTGAGTGAATAAATTTTTCAATAGTTTCCTTGTTGTGTTGTTTTAATGACACCATCACAAAGGTGGTTACACCCAGCCCTAGTTTTTCTTTATCGAGAACTGCATGATAACTTTTTATAAAGCCTGTTTGCTCCATTTTTTTCACCCTTTCTAAAGTAGGAGCGGGAGAGAGGCCAATATCTTTTGATAACTGTGAGTTTGTTATCCTGCCTTCTTCCTGTAATATTTTTAAAATATTACGATCGATATTGTCAAGTTTAAATTTACCCATGGTTTTATATTATTGCCTCAAAGTTAAGGGCAATCGCCTTAATTTTCTTTATTGATCTTTGTTTTTCTGATAGTATTTATAATGCTCATAGGTGCCCTCCAATGGCTTGCCTTGTACTCTGTTTCTTAAAAATTTTAGCATCCCTTTTACATTTCCTCCTGCCGGATTAAGGCCTTCGTTTCCCCTTAAAAACATAGCATGGTTATCGTATGCGTCCATGTTTAGCTTAAAAGATTTCATATATAAGTATTGGTAGGTAGCTAATTCTATGCTTTTTTTGGCGTGTTCAAGTTCAACTTCTATAGGCACTTCAGTTGCCATTAATTCTTCTTTTAAATCATCTAGTGTGGCTGGTAATGAAGTTACCGTTACAGCGCGTAAAAAAGTAATGTCTTTTAATAGTATAATTTCTAAAGTAATTTCATCTGATGAAATTGAATCTGGGATGACATAGCTTTTCTTTTTGTAGCCAATATAGGAAAAGTGCAAGGTGTCGGTTTTAGCTATTTTTAAATTAAAATTCCCATAAATATTAGAAGTAGTTCCTGTGGAATCTATAACAATATGGGCAAAGGGCAGAGGTTGCAAATTATCATCACTTAGTACGGTTCCCTTAATAATTACCTCATTATTTTGCGATACCGCCAAGTGACCAACGAATAGAAGTAGCAGGTTTAAGTAAAAAACATTTATCATTTATCTAATATACGATTATTAGTTTTTAAACTTAATTTTAACTTGGCGACTCGATTTTACGGCCTTCCCGTTTTCCACTTTAGGGATCCATTTGGGCCCTGTTGAAATGAGCCTCATAGCTTCTGCATCGCATCCATTTCCTAACCCTTTGCTAACGGTAATATGAGCAATACTGCCATCTGTATTAATGCTAACTTCTAAAACGACTGTTCCTTTAATATTATTATCAATCGCTTCTTGTGGGTATGCTAGATTTTGATTTATATACGATTTTAGTGAAGCCATTCCTCCAATAGGGTCAGGCTCTTTTTGATCTACTAGTCTCACTGAAGCGCTACTTCTAGACTTTTTCGCAACTCTAGCCCTAGATTGTACAGGTTGGGCTTCGGCAGAAATACCTGCGTCTTCGCTTGCTGGCTCATGTACAATCTCCTCCAACTGGCTAACATCTTCTTCTTCTTTTGCCATATCGCCTGATATATCAGCAACGGCTACCAATGGCTCTGTTAGCTCAATTTCCTTTTGTGGAATAAGCGGTTTTTGTTTTGCGGAAGATTGCGACACTAAATCAACTTGTGTTTGTGCTGCTATATTTGTATTTCCCAACTCTTCTTCTACCACTTGAGGAGCAGTTAGTGTTATCAATTCATCCACAGGTTCTTCTTCTTTTTCCTCTGGAGCGG
>JAKISE010000099.1 GCA_021648745.1 Cyclobacteriaceae bacterium | reverse complement strand
TCTTGACATAATTTTTAAATCATTCTGGACTGTCTGTTCTATTTTTAGAGGTTTTCCTTTTCTAGCCATACCGCAAAGATACAACTATTCTTAAATTAGTTCGCTTTATTGGTATTCTTTACACTAGCCTTCCAGATATTTCGGCAAACATTGAGGGTAATAAATAGTCGACCCTTAGAAAGAGGGATTCATTTCCCATTGTTGTTCTACTAAGCCCTCATCTGATAATCCGTATAAATGCTTTAAAATCAACAAGGAGGTCATTAAGCGGATCGAATGAGCTGGACGACCTTCTTTTGAATAGTATTGCTCGAACTCATTTTCAAAATACTCCCACTTTATAGCTTGACTTAAAAGATATAGCTCCTGCTTAGGATTCAGTTGCTTTTTTAAAGTAGGTGCTAAAAAGCCCATCTGATTGGTGACTCCTTTTTTTGACTTCATTTGACAAGGTTTGAACCATGAAATTACACATTTCTTGTCATATCAACTAGCGATTTATATCATATTTATAGCTAATAGTATCAAATAATGCCTTTTATCCCTCTTTCTAAGGGTCGACTATTTAATATGTGTTCCACATTTCGGGTTATCCCATAAATCTTGCTTCAACTTTAAAAGTTCCTTTTTTATATCAGGCATTTTTTTGAGACAATCTGCAAATAGCTGGAGCATTTTAATATCTGTCCCAAATAGTTTGTATTGATCACTCATAATAGAAAATAGTAATTGTTAATATAATAAGAATTACTAGAAGAAAATAAATTTTATCAACGAAAATTATTTTGTAATCAAAATCATGAGCTAAAACAGTTGTTACGATCTATAAGTGCGTTTATAATGAGGAATAGACTTCTAAATGGACAGTTGACTAGACATTTGAATGTTCTAAAAAGTATATCTTTAGTTTCAATTGTTTTCAATTTTAAAAACTCTTATTATCTAAGTTTGAGGTTGCTCTATCTCTTCCAAACCTCCAAATCATAAAGCCACCAGTTATAAACATTATAAGACTATAGACAGCTGCCGGAATTGACATTTCTGTATTATAAAGTATAGAAATTGCAATTACAATGCCCAGCGATCCATTCTGCAAACCAGATTCTAATGAAATTGTAATTGATTGAGCAAGGTTCAACTTTCCAATTTTTGCTACATAAAAACCTAAAACCATCGTAATTACGTTCAACAATAAAACGGCTATTCCCACCCGTTCGAAATGACTTCCTAACCTTTCACGTTCTACCCCTATAACGCCTAGTACAAGAATAAATAAAATAATGGCTGAAGCTATTTTTACAGGCTTTCCCATGCTAGAAGCAAAATCTGGGTTTTTAAAGCGAATTAGCATGCCTAATCCAATAGGGATAACTGTTATACCCATTATTTGAACTATTGTTTTAACAACAGGAAGGTGAATAACTTGGCTTTCATGCATAAATTGAGCAAGTCCAAAATTTATAATTAGTGGAATTGTAATAATAGAGATGGCACTGCTAATAGCTGTGAGAGTAACGGAAAGGGCAGTGTCTCCATTAGACAAATGACTATATAAATTTGAAGTAACCCCACCCGGGCAAGCAGCTAAAATCATTAGGCCAACTGCCAATTCTGGTTCTAAATTAAATGCTGTTGCAATGGTAAATCCAATGATTGGCAGTAGCACCATTTGATTGGTAATCCCTATAAAAATTGCTTTCGGATACTTTATTACCCTCTTAAAATCATCGATTTGCAATGCCAAACCCATACCCAGCATTATAATAAATAGCGATGCTGGTAATAAAAAGGTTGTTAGTATATTCTGTTCCATTTCAGTTTAGGGCTAGCATATCTTCTAAAATTAACAAAATGAAATGAATATGCTTGGTTTCTCCACTAAAAGATATAAGCCATAATAAAAATTATCCCGAACTCAGGTTGGTAGATCCGCTTCGTTTTTGGATACTCATAACCTGAGTTCGACCTAAGGAATGCTGCCAGAAAATAAGATAGTAGGTGAGATTTTGGAAATAAAAAGTGAAAAAATAATGGATTATTTTAAGATTTTTATTACTAAAAGATTGCCTGCTAGATATTTTCCCTTGGGCTTTAGTGAAATTTCCCTAAACTTCCTCAAATTTATTTGAATTAACTCGTTAGTCCTACATAAATTTGAGTCGTTTATGAAATTTTCACTTAAAGCTGACAGTATTCCTTAGGTCGAACTCAGGTTCATACTTACAGATTGGGCACTCTTTTGCCGTTCCAGCAATCATCATGGCACAAGAAGGGCATTCTTTCTGATTCATAACTCGAATATAAACAAGTTTAAACGTCATTGCGAACATAGTGAAGCAATCTGTTTATAATTGCAGTTTCTTACCTTTGTAATTATGCGTTGCCCCACAGGAAAAAACAGTTATTACTCTGAGTCTGAAGTTCAAGAAGCTTTAATTCGATCTCATATTCGATTTTTGCAAGGCGCTAAAAACTACTATCAATGCCACGATTGTGGAGAGTATCACCTAACATCTCAAGGAGAAATTAATTCTATCTTAAATGACCCTGAGGTTAAGCAGCGGATTAAGCGTGAACAACAAGAACAAGAATGGACAGGTAGAATCAGGTAGCTTTATTATCTTTTTGCTGAGCTGCCTTTTCGGCAACAGTTTTACTTAGTTCTTTCTTAGTTATAAACTTTCTTAACACCCCTTCCACAGGCAAAATGGAGAGAGCGATGGCAACCTGAATAAAGAAATTGATTACCGGTGATTGATTGGTTTCAAATTTAGCCTCAGCAATAGTTTGAACAAACTCCACAATAAAGATTAAAGTAAGAAAGGTAAGTAACCTACTTAGCACTGAAAACTTATGTTTCTTCCGGTTTATCAATACAGAAATGGTCATTAGCCCACCAAAGAACAAAAGTTCGATTAAGTAAAACCATGGTCGTTTCCAGTAAGGAGCTAAAATGCTAAAGCTAATAGACTCAGAATTTTTTTCATTTCCGAGAGCATCTCTTGCTCGCACCTCAAGCTCATAAGTGCCTGCTGGTAAATATGGAAACACAATTTCGTTGTTTTGCTTGCTCCAGTCAGACCATTCTGAAGATAGCCCGACTAACCGATACTGATATTCTGTTCGATAAATATTAGTATGATCAGGGGAAGCAAATTTAAATGTTAATGAACTTTGCTGGCTTATATTGCCAAGTAAAGCTGTAGTAGGAAGAGTGACTGAATCTTTTTGCGCTTTTTCAAGAAAGAGCTCAAACTTTCTAGTAATCAATTTTAATTCTTCGCCATCCACTTTATAGAGCTGATTGTCACCTGCAACCACCCAAAATTTATTCTCACCCAATTCAGTAATATACTTGGGGTCTTCAAAAAGACTGATAAAATTTAACGAATTATTGAGGTCTTTTCCTTGTCCATACCAAAAATGCCCTGTATTTACCCAAAGTTTATCTTGAGAGCTAAGAATCATTTTCGTTGGCAATCCAATTTGCTGCTCAATAATAGTATCCTTTTTTATTTCCTGATCTTCGTAATAATAATAACCAGATGTGTTTATAAAATAGGTTTTACCTTGATAAGGATTTGCATAGGTACGTTCCCAATATGGATTATTAATAGGGTAGACTTCAACATCTTCTAAGGTGAATGCATTACTCAGTATAATTCGATATACCGAATCAGCACCACAAAGCCATAAGCTACCCTGTTCTCCTTGTTCAATTTGCTCCACAAAATCATCGAGCCCATCGAGCAACCCCGTAGTTACCCATTGATCAGCAGTTGGGTTCAATACTTTGACTTCTTTTGTATAAGTGCTCACCATTAAAAAATTAAAGGCATCAGGTTTATACATATACACCACAGGTTCTTCGAAAATTCGAGTAGCTTTTTTCCCTTCTAGCTGATACACACCCGACAAAGAACCGATCAAAAGCTTGCCATTAAAATTTACTAACTGAACAATTTTAGCATCTATGTTTTCAATCTTTTCGAACTCATAGCTTTGAGACAATAATTGTTTTTGAACCTGCTTTCTGTAGGATGTTTTAAACTTGGTAGTAGTTATTGGCGTGGTTCTCTTGTTCTTCCTTTTGAATAGTCCTTTTTTCTTTTTTGGTTCTGGTTCTAATACTACCTCTTCAGTAGTAGTTATTTTTTTATAACTTACAACATCTTCGAATATAGATTTTTTAACAAGTTCGAATAAGCCTGTTGTGGTACCTACAAAAAGCCTTTTACTGAGTTCATAAACTACTTGGATATTGCCAGACAAGCCCTTATAGCTTGCATAATTTCTAATGGGTATTTCTGGTGCGATAATAGATACCCCTTGAGGTGTGGCGCACCATACAATGTTATTTTTGCTTACAAAAAGCGCGAGTACTTCGTTATCTAATAAGCCGTTTTCGTAGTTCATGTACTGAGTTACTTTGCCAGTTGAGGCATCAATAAAAACCACTCCGCCACTTATGGTTGAAATAGCAAGTAACTCGGAATTAACCCAACTAATATCTACAGGGGTGTTTTGGGCTAGGTAGCCTTCATCTATAATGTTAAAATTTTCATATCTCGATCCTCCTGACTTTTTAATAAAATATGTGCCGTTATTACTGATTAGAAATTGATCGCCACTTTTAGAGTGTATGGCTCTTTGGATGTTCTTAGGGAATTTAATGGTAGTTGGCACTAGTTTTCCATCCACCAATGATTGAACACCACCTTCTCCACTCGCCACATAAATATCGCCATCAATTTCTAATAATGAAGAAAATAAATCTTTAGATGATTTTTCAATTACAGTAACCTTTTTAGAGGCGGTATTGTAAATAAACAAGGTGCTTTCTGATAGAAAATAAACCCGATTATTATGGTATTCAATTTCAAAAATTTCTTGTCTAACCTTTGAAATAAGCTGATATGATTCTGAGACGTTACCTGTTTTATTGATTACGGCAATTTCTTTTCGCCCACCTACATAAAGGTTGTCGTTATCATCAAAATCTAAGGCAAATACACTGTAGGGGGTTTCAATAATAGACCAATCTAATCCATCTGAAACCAAAACTCCCTTGAGGTTTGCCATATACACCAACCCTCTGCTATCCTGTACAATGTCGTAATTGTAATTGCTGAGCCCACGATCTTTGAGATCGTATTGGGCCAGATAGTAGGAGCCTGTTTGAGCAAGCCCACTAAAAGACAATAGGAGGCTAAAAACGAGGGTTAAGGTTAATCGCATTTTCTTGGTTTACATCAAATTTAGAGAAATTTATAATTGATGGAGAATGAATTAAATCAAATTAAGCTAAAGAAACTCAGATTAGTGCCTAATTTTCTTCACTTTAAACTTAAATACATCGGGTCGGTTATAATGGCCAGAGGTATCCATGGCCATTCGCTCTCCATACACTTTGCTAATATCAAGCTCCTTTACAATTAGCTTTTCTTCACCAAAAATTGGCTCAACTATATACTTGCCATCAGGTCCAATAATGCAACTGCCTCCTTTTAACAAAAGGGTATCTGGGTTGTTAATGTCAGCAGTTAGTTTAATGCCCTTTGGCACATCGGAGGCTTTCATAATTTGGCCTACCGCCAATACAAAGCTTCTCCCTTCGAAGGCATAATGCCTGCTAGCTACTTGCAGCATTTCGTGTACATTAGGCCAAAGAGCTACATGAATATCTTCGCCAGAATTATGCATTGCTTGCCGGGCAAGAGGCATCCAATGTTCCCAGCAAATTAATGCACCCGTTCTGGCTCCATGGATTGGTGTAGCTTCGAGTCCACCTCCATCTCCTAATCCGTAGAGTAGCTTTTCTGTAAAAGTGGGCATTAACTTTCGGTGATGAACAGACAGCTCTCCGTGTTCGTTAAAAATAAGAAGTGAGTTGTACAATGTGCCATTGCCAGGGCCTGTAGCCACCTTTTCATTAATGCCTAACACAATACCCATGTTATGTTGTGCAGCAAGTTTGCCTACTTCTTCAGCTTCTGGCCCAGAAACGGTGATGCTACTTTCAAACATTTCAATAAAGGCCTGCTTCATTTCTGGCCCATCCCATTGCGAAATATTGTTTCCATAATCTAACCAGGCGGGGTAGCCCGAAAGCCAAGTTTCGCCTACTGCTAATAATTGCACCTTTTGGGAAGCGGCCTCTTCTATAATACTTCTTAATTTTTGAAGTGTTGCCTCTTTATTAAAGTGTACTGGTGCATATTGGGCTATGGCTACTTTTATGATGGTTGGTTTCATTATCTTGTAAGCCTATAAATCAATAATGCTGTTCTTTTAGTTAAGTCTTCAAAAGTTGTTAAATCGATCCATTCTTGAGGTGTATGACCTCCACCTCCCATAGCACCGAGCCCATCTAGCCCATCGGTGTATTCAGCCACAAAAGAAATGTCAGCAGCACCACGTTTCATAGGGTCGTAGGCCACAACCGGAGGGTGCCCCATATCTTGACTTACTTGGCTTAATATTTCCATAAGGTCTTCGTTGCCTTTCGTGGGAGCCATGGCAGGGTAGCTATCCCAATAGGTAAATGTTGCATCGGTTTTTGGTAAATTATTGTCTACAATCTCTTGCATTTTTTTTCGAGCATTGGCTTTTTGTTCTTCGGAAATAAAGCGTAGGCCACCTGCAACGTGCACCTTTTGAGGAATTACATTGGTTTTGCCAAATGCCTTTGCGCTGGCGGTTGATTTATCATATTCAGCAAATGTGCCTCCTGTTATTATGCCTGGGTTAAACGTGAGATAATGCTCATTACTTAGTGCTTCATACCACTCATTTAATATTCTGCCAACTTCAAAAATTGCTCCTGCACCATCTTCTTCACTAAAAATACCAGCACTGTGGGCTCTTTTACCAGTAACACTAAGCTCCCAGCCGCTAGAACCTCTTCGGGCAAGAGTGGCTTCGTTAAAGCCGGAAGAAGCTTCGTAACCAAGGGCAATGTCACTTCGTTTAGCAGCATCAATAATATCTTTTCTGCTTACAGCTATGGGCTTACCTGATTCTTCTTCATCACCGTGCATAGCCACAATAATTTGAGTGTCTTTTAGATAACCAGCTTCTTTTAAAGCGCGTAATGCATAAAGGATAATTACGTCTCCTCCTTTCATATCTTCTACTCCAGGGCCTGTGGCCTTATCTCCATCTCGCACATATTTTTGAAAAGGACTGTCTTTTTCAAATACAGTATCAAGATGGCCAATGAGTAAAAGGCGTTTCCCTTTCTTTCCTTTATGTTCTGCGAAAAAGTGTCCGGCTCTATTCATTTTGGCAGGCATGTCAATCCAGCTGGTTTCAAAGCCTATGGCTTTAAATTTAGCGTCAAATAGTTTGCCTACTTCACGTACACCATCGGCATTCATAGTACCGCTATTAATGTTAACAGTTTCTTCTAAAAAGGTAAGTGCATCATCATTATTAAGAGCTACTTGTTTTAGAATTTTCTTCTCTTTAGAAGAAAGGTTTTGAGCCAAAATAGTACTAGATGAAAAAACTAGTAGGACTAAAAAAAATAGGGTTTTAAATAAATTCATTAGTTAGGGGTTTATAGATAGCATAAATATACAACAGCATTTTATTTATTATCAAACCACATATATTGATAAGAGAGAATAACGGAGTTAAAATCTGCTCCATACAGAGTAGAAACGCCACTCGTATAAGCCACCTTGATGCCTAAATATTCTTGGTTATCTCAATAAGGAGAAGGTTTAGTTTGGGTTAAGCTTGATGTTAGAGTTGTGCATATTAATATGAGCCCAAGAAGGTAGTTAATTTTGAGATTTATCATTCTATAACTTCGATTAACAGCCCCACCAGCAAATGGAATAACCCAATCATTGCTCAAAAGAAAACAGCCGCTATTTTTTGATTATTAGTTTAGGGGAAAAAATAAGGGGGAGGTACTACTTGACAACTCCCTCTTATTTTCTGTTAATTTTGAATTACCTAGTGTACAGGTTTAATCTAAACAAGCTTTCTAAGCACAAGGTGCTAGCAATTATAACTATATCCTTTATTTTACCAATTCTGGGTCTCCAGGTTGCCATTTTTTATCAAACCAAGGTTCTAATGGCCCATACAACCTAAGTAACATATTCCACCCTTTTCCAGGAACAGTTTGAATCCAGTTATGTTCTTGCCCTTCAGGTGCTGATGGTCCAAAATAAACATCAACAGAACCGTCAGAATTAACAATTAACCCTTCCTTATTCATGTCAACACCAGGAAAACGTTGGTCCGTTTGCAACATTGCTCTTGTCTGATTGTCGTATAAAGTAAACGACCAAAAATCTTTAATAGGAACATTAGTGGGTATCTTAACCTTATAAGTTTTTGAGCCTTCAAAAGCATTTCCGTCTTTATCTAAATAAGCTGCAGCATATTGTGAGCCAGCACCAATAAATTTCTTCGACATTGCAGGTGTAATACCTGTTGCATAAAAGTGAAAAGCAGCACGTGCGTCTAACAATTGCACACCATCTACTAGAAACTCATGACTACCACCTACAAAAGGAATAGTCCATACTTTACTTTTTCCTGGAAAAATGTAGAAGCCATCATCTCTAGGACGAGCCATTAATGCACGAACCGTTACTGATCCAACTTCAGCAGCATCGCTTAAAATCTTTTTCATTCTAGCATCAGGATTAAACGCTTTTCCTTTTACCATGCCAATTGCTGCAAATGTTCCAAGTATTTCAGGATTTTGACCGTCAGCAGGCTCAGATTGTATTACTTCGTTTATCTCATCAAACATGGTAACATCCATATTATGAATAGTGCTATTAAATTTCCCTGAAACATTTACAAAATTTAAAGGTTCTGGATTGTCTTTTTGAGATAATGGATATAATTTAAATAGTTGTTTTGTTCTATCGATTGCAGGTTTTGGGCTACCATTTTCTTGAAAACCTCTCCAAATAATCCAGTTCCCATACGTTTTTGTATGGCAAACAAAGTAGCCTTCAGGAATTTCACCTTCATACCCAGGAGGTATAATTAAAAATTTTCCTCCTTTGTTTTTATCAATTCCTAACCTGCCAAAATCAGTTACATATTTAAACCAGTGATCATCAACAATCCCCAAAACATCAGGTGGTGTTTCCATCACATAAGGCTCATCTTCAAGTTGTAACCATGTTGTCATATAAACACTGGTAGTGTTTGGAGTTAGCCAAAGTGCTTTAGAATCCATTAACTCTTCAAATAATAGTACTGTTTTGTTTGGAGGACCAAACTTTTCAATTCCTTTACGCATAGCATCCATAGATGCAATTTGAATTCCACTTAAAAATGCTTGAACACCACGCATATAATCTAAATTTTCGTAGATCAAATCCGTAGTTTTTAAATCCGGAACACCATCAATAGAAGTTAATTCCCCTATGCGAGAATCAATATAGTCTGGAGTTAAAATACCCGCAGGCATCTCAGTTGTCATTTTCATTTTAGAAATTTCAACTGCCTCTTTTTTTGATATATTTTTATCTTTGGCATCATCTCCTGATGGACTACAAGCTACTAATGTTGTAATTGCTGCGGTTAATAGTAATAAGTGTTTTAGTCTTTTCATGGTATCAATTTATATTATTATTATTTTACTAACTCTACTTCACCTAGCCTCCAGATTTTATTAATCCAAGGCTCTAATGGTCCGTACATTCTTAAAATCACGAACCAGCTTTTACCGGGGATTGTTTGCAATCAATTTTTGCTGTTCGAGCAACTTTTACTTTGCAATCTACATTATTCTTTTTTCAAATTGTTTAAACAATGACAATTTGGGCAAAGACAGGTATGTTCATAAAAAGTGATAATAACATGCTTATTATTTGAGCAAACCCAAATAAAATTATGAAGCATTTTTTCATTCTTCTTTTTGTCGTTTACGGTAAGCGCGCAATTTGCCACACGTAAAGTTTCTAAAAAAGAGCAAGCTTATACAGACAGTTTAAAGCAGGTAGATTATAAGTACATATTTCCTATTTTAGGACAAAAAACATATAAAGCTGGTTTTGATATACCTTATCCTGTTGGCATTATGACCAACTATTTATGGATGAATCAAGGCTTATTAATTGATAATTTTGAACTAGGGTTCAATGATTCTCCATTAGTTCCTGCGGAAGGATTAATTGGCTTTGGAGATAATTCAAATACGTCATATTCAGTTAATATTAGACCTGACGTATGGGTTTTTCCTTTTCTAAATGTATATGGATTATTTGGAGTTGGTAGATCTGAAACTACTGTTAATACGATTTTGTTGCCTGGGACTCCTGCAGCTGTAGACTTTACATCTGTAGTAGAACAAGGAATAACAACATCTGGGGTGGGTATAATGGGAGCCTTTGGTGTTGGCCCTTTATGGTTAAGCTTTGATGGTAACTGGACTTGGAACAAACCTGAATTATTAGATAAAGCTGTTTTGGTTGGGGTACTTGGTGTTCGCGTAGGGCACACATTTGTATTTGATCAGCACCCAGAGAGGAATATCGCTATTTGGGGAGGAGCAATGCGTGTTAGAATGGCTTCTGAAACAGTAGGTCAAATTGCATTAATTGATGCTATCCCTACCGAGACATGGGATAAGAGAGACCAAATTGTTTCTGATTATAATGATTGGTATGGAGGCTTAGGTCCGATAGAAAAAGCGGCAGTTGATAAAACAGCCATACCTGGAATTATGGATAGATTGGGTGCAGCTGATGGTTCTACCATTATTAAATACGGAATGGATAAGCAAGTGCTTGAAGAATGGAATGGAATTGTTGGTGCTCAATTTCAGTATAATAAACGCTGGATGTTGCGTACGGAATGGGGCATTATAGGGGATCGAAAATCTGCGTTGCTTTCATTAAACCCGAATTATGCGATAGGGTTCGTGATGAGGCTTTAAGTCACAATAAATCAGGCAGTTTGGATTCGAAAGCATAGCACCGCTATGGTGAGAACACAAACAAAGCAAAGCGACTGATTT